>VXRI01000327.1 GCA_009838595.1 Chloroflexota bacterium
ATGTTTCCGTTTTCATCTCGGAGCAGTTCGCCGTTCTCATTGCACGGCGGGTCAGTGAACACTCGCCTTTGGTGATTGAAAAGCGCCCACATGATGCGATCAGATGTATGCTCAATTTCGGTCGGTGAGCCAATGGATTGGTCGACAATTACCAACTTGCCATTAACAAGTTCGGAAACTATTTCGGTAGAGTAATCAGACTCTACGCTAGGTTCATGCCTCTCTTGAAGTTCACGTATTCTACCCACTCCGCCACCCCAGCTCAAAAGGTAGAGCAATCCATTCAGCATATCGTCATTCCAAGGCTCCCCTGACCCGTTTGGTCTGTTTCGGTAGTTCTCATTGAAGGTCTGGAATTCAGCCATACCGGTACCCTGCCTGCCACTAATGACAAACTCCTGTAAAACTAACAAAGTTTGATAGAACTCATTCCAAGACACAGTTCGCTGTCCAAGCGTAGTGGCCGCTCTACCAAACCTTTCATCTTCAACAGATGTCATTGCTTGCCGCAAGTCGTTGCTGAATAGACCACCGATGTCCGCACTTTGAAGATTGGATGGTGCGTTGAAATTAGCAGCAGTTAGGATAGCTCTATAAACTGTCAGGTTGCGACGATAACGAATCTGCTGCCCTCTGCCCCATCTAGCATCGGGAGGCTCTAGGTTAGTATTGATGAATCTGCTGATATATTGCGGTGCGTTCGTTATCCCTCGAAGATGTTCATCGATTATTTCTTTTCCGGCGAAGAGCATATCAAGAGATCTCTGCAAACCCTCTTTGTCGCTCCAATCTTGGACATTTTCGCCAAAGAAATTCAGCTTGATTAAGCGGCGTCCTTCATCATTAGGATGCTTGAATAGTCCATAGGTCACCACATCTTCCACATTGATGTTTCGCAGACATCCCTCATCCTGCGGATTATCATTAGCGTACTCTCCATTCACATCGAAAATCAGTTGCCCAATACGCCCCTTCTCAGAATCTATTTTACGCAGGTCGAAGATGGCGGACGCAAGCGTTTTTATGGTATTGGACTTACCGCTTCTGCTCATACCAAAAAGCGCAGTTCGCCGCGCAAGCATGTCCGTAGGTTCAATGTTTACCTGGACATTCTCGGCTTCGCGGTCAACCGACACCTCACTTGACGAGTATCGGACGCGACCAACGGGTACAGGCTTTCCTGCAAGTGGATGCGATTCGCCCATGGGCTTGGTGAAATTGATGATAGCCTTTAATGTTTCTCCTATCGGTTTATAAACCTTCATCCCTTGCCCGGAATAGAAGTTAGAGATGTCTGCGCCAAAGTTGAGGTCCCACCTGCCATCGTTCTGAGCATAGCGAAATGTTCCTAATACGCTGCAGCGCACTCCGGCATGCCGCAGCTGATTGAGCGTGAACTGGTCAGTCTTGTTATCCGCGTCCCATTGTTGCGGGGAATCAATGGAACGCCGTGCCGCGTCAAATCGCCAATTTTCGGTCTCAATTCGGTTAGGCAATGGTGCCTGACCAAGAACGCGAAGCAAAATAAGAGAAGTGTCTTCCTTGTCTGCATTAGGTTTGCTAATCGGCTCTACCCTAGTGGCAAACAGAAAACATCCCATTGGCAAACCGCCTACTTCTTGCCTCAAAGAATCATGCACGAGGATTATCGCTTCAGTGTAGTCGAGGGAGAGGAGATCTCCGACCTTTGTATCTTCACTGACATAATGAGCGAGTTTGCCTCCAGCTTCTTCTGCACCTTCTTCCTGAAAGTCACTCAGTTCTTCGTTCAGGATCGTCATTATGAGACCTCTCATTCCAGTTTTAGCCCAAGCCATCCTACCACACCCTTAACCAGTTCTTAACGACAGGAAAGGTTTCACATTATCCACAATATGTTACAATTCGCGCGTTGGCGTGCGCTTGGCAGCGCTGACATGACAGTTCAATAAATCCCAATCACGGAGGTCTCCACACATGGCATCCAATATCGTCCTATCCACCAAGGAATATAATGTAGTCGGCACGCGCCCGATTCGGCACGACGGCTACGATAAGGTTACGGGCAAGGCGCTCTACGGCGCGGACATGAACTTGCCGGGCATGCTGCACGGCAAGGTGCTGCGCAGCCCCCACGCTCATGCGAATATCGTGTCCATCGACACCAGCAAGGCGGAGGCGCACCCGGAGGTTCTAGCGGTCATCACATCGGCGGACTTCGCGGACGCGCCGGACGAAGCGCGCGTGATTGTCGCCGGTCCGCCTACGAACCTCAAGCACCTCAGCAACAACTGCCTCGCCGGCGAAAAAGCGCTCTACAAGGGGCAGGCGATCGCCGCCGTCGCAGCGCAGAGCGCGCACGCAGCCGAAGAAGCGCTCGAACTCATCGAAGTCGAGTATGAAGTGTTGGACGCCGTAACAACCGTCGAAGAGGCAATAGCGGACGGCGCGCCGCTGCTGCACGAAAACTACGCGGGCAATATCGCCAGCCACTCCGAAATGACACTCGGCGACATAAATGCAGGCTTTGAGGCCGCCGATGTGGTGGTCGAAAAGACCTTCCGCACTAAGACCGTTCACCAGGGCTACATCGAACCACACACCGCGACCGCGTGGTGGCAGGCGGACGGCAGGGTTACCGTGTGGTGCAGCTCACAGGGACACTTCCAAATTCGTGACCGTACATCCGCCGTGTTGGGCATCCCGCACTCGCGCATCAAAGTCGTGCCGATGGAAATAGGCGGCGGTTTCGGCGGCAAGACGACAATATATCTCGAACCTGTCGCGGCGGCGCTGTCTCGCAAGAGCGGCCATCCGGTCAAGGTTACGATGAGCCGCGCGGATGTGCTCGAAGGCTCCGGCCCCACCTCAGGCAGCCTAATGTGGATAAAGATTGGCGCCACCAACGACGGCAAGCTGACCGCTGTGCAGGCTGACCTGAAGTACGAAGCGGGCGCGTATCCCGGCTCGCCGGTCGGCGCGGCAATGAACTGCATCTACTCCCCGTATGATGTGGAAAACCTGCAGCTCGACGGCTACGATGTGGTGAACAATAAGCCAAAGACGACGGCATATCGAGCGCCGGGCGCGCCGGGCGCAGCGTTTGCCGCAGAGCAAGTCATCGACGACATCTGCCGCGAACTTGGCATCGACCCGCTGGACTTCCGCATTATGAACGGCGCAAAAGAAGGCACGCGCCGCAGCTACGGCGTGGTCAACCCGGTCATCGGCTGCGTTGAGACGAACGAAGCGGCAAAGAACCACGAACACTATCAGACACCACTCGAAGGCGCGAATCGTGGACGCGGCGTTGCGACCGGATTCTGGATGAACGGCGCAGGCGCGGCGTGCGCAACCGCGAATGTGAACTACGACGGCACTGTGAACCTGACAATCGGCTCGGTGGACATCGGCGGCACTCGGCCTGCGGCGGCGCAGCAGTTCGCCGAGGTACTGGGCAGCCCCGTCGAGGATGTCAACCCGCAGGGCGGCGACACCGAGACAATCGGCTATACTTCTATGACCGGCGGCAGCGGCGCGGCGTTCAAGACCGGCTGGGCGAGTTTCGAAGCGGCGCAGGATGTCAAGCGGCAGATGATCGAACGCGCGGCGCTAATGTGGGAGACCGATGTTGACCAGATTGGCTTCGCGGACGGCACATTCCGGCACAAGTCCGACCCCGAACTCAGCATCGACTTCAAGACGATGGCAGAACGCCTCAACGAGACCGGCGGACCCGTCGTCGGCCGCGCTAACCTCGACCCGGCAGGACCTGGCAGCGCGTTCGCCACGCACATCGTGGACGTCGAAGTCGATCCGGAGACCGGCAAGGTTACGATTTTGCGCTATACGGCGGTGCAGGACGCGGGCAAGGCTGTGCACCCAAGCTACGTCGAAGGGCAAATACAGGGCGGCGTCGTGCAGGGCATCGGCTGGGCTCTAAACGAAGAGTATTACATGAACGACAACGGCGTGATGGCGAACTCCACGCTGCTGGACTACCGCATGCCAACAGCGCTAGACCTGCCGATGATTGACACGGTAATCGTAGAAGTGGCGAATCCGTCACATCCGTACGGAGTGCGCGGTGTGGGCGAGGTGTCAATCGTGCCTCCAATGGCAGCCATCGCCAACGCCATCTACGACGCGGTGGGCGTCCGCATGGACGAGCTGCCGATGAACCCGCCCTCCGTAACAATGGCATTGCAATCCGGCAACGGCAGCTGATTCACAGAATAGCTGACCCTGCCGGATAGATAGAATCCCAGACAGGAAGCGCCGGAACAGGGCAATGCGATTGCCTTGTTTCGGTGTTCCTGTTCCTATGCACTCAATACAACGGAAGGAGATACAGCGTGTTTGATCACATAGTCGTACCGCTGGACGGATCCGAGCTTTCCGAAGTATCGCTCTCGTATGTGGCGCCCCTCGCCAGAAAGCTGGGCTCGAAAGTAGTGCTCCTCTCCGCCGAAAATGACCCGTATGTGGAAATGTTTGGCGGAGGTTCAAGCGTGCCGCAGTACATGATGACCTCGGAGGGGCAAAGCATGCCCACTCCGTCCATGGACTACCTCAACAATGTCTGCGACCGGCTCGCATCCCAGGGAGTGCGCTGCGAAGCCTGCGTAGCCGAAGGGGCGCCCGCAGCAGCTATACTGCGATACATCCATAAGCACTGCCCGGACCTTGTCGCCATGAGTACACACGGTCGATCCGGAATGCGCCGGTTCGTTGTCGGAAGCATAACATCTACCGTCCTCCCTCGCGCCGGAACTGCCGTCCTCATAGTTCACCCACGCGAAGGTGAATCAGTCCCCCCGACCACATTCGAGAACATCATCATTCCGCTGGACATGTCCGAACGCTCCGAAAATGCGCTCCCAACCGCAGCTTCACTCACGGCGGCGCTCGAACTCAACCCCACCCTCGTAACCTGCATTCCGCCCACCTCGCGGGTGTACATAGGCTCGGTACCGGCGTTGTACCCCTACCCCGACGACCTGATACGGCAGGCGCAAGAGTCCTCAGACTCATACTTGCAGACCGCGTCCGAATCAATGCGACGCGAGCACGGAATTGAAGTAAACCGCGCAGTTCTGGAAGGCGGCCCCGCCGGTGCGATCGTGGCATACGCGCAGTCGAAGCCCAATAGCCTCATCGTGATGAGCACACAGGGACGCACCGGGTTAGGGCGCTGGGTGCTGGGCAGCGTTACCGACTCCGTAATCCGAACCGGCAACATTCCCGTCCTCGTAATCCCGCACCCTGACGAACATCACAGGTAGGAGCTTGCCGTTCGCGCCATCAACCGGCGGGCATTGCAACGGAGCAGGGGCAGCCGAATGG
>VXRI01000353.1 GCA_009838595.1 Chloroflexota bacterium
GTTATGCGCTACGAGCTGCTGCGTCTGTGGGAGCGGCAGAGACAGACCGTGTTGTTCGTCACGCACAGCATACCGGAAGCGGTCGTGCTGTCCGACAGAGTAGTTGTGCTGTCCGCCCGCCCCGGCGAAATCGTCGGCGACATCGCCATCGACCTACCGCGACCGCGCCGCCAAGATGTGGAGCGCTCCGAGCGCTTCTTAGATTATACATACAGGGTAAAGAATGCGCTTTCTAGTGGAGTCTCCGCTGCGACGCCGGCAGTCTGATGGCACGGGCGATAACGCCGCATCAGACCGTTCGTCGATCTGGCGACGACATCGTATTGCATTTCCATTCAGCACGCTAGGTTACATCCTGCCACCCGCGTTCGCCATCGCGGTCACAGTGGCGATATGGGAGGCCTGGGTTCGCGCCGCCGGGATCCCTGTTTACATCGTCCCTGCGCCGTCGGTAGTCATCGCACGGCTGTGGGGCGACTTCGGTTTCTTCGCACTGCACGGAAGCATTACGCTTGCGGAGGCGCTGGCAGGCTTCGCACTCGGCGCTGCGGTGGCGTTCACCGGCGCGACGCTCATGGCGCACTCGCGCTTCTTGGAGCGCACGCTACTGCCCATCGCCATCCTCGTCAAGGTTACGCCGATAGTCGCAGTCGCGCCGTTGTTCGTCATCTGGTTCGGCTTCGGCTCGCTGCCCAAGGTGCTCATCGCCAGCCTGATAACCTTCTTCCCCGTGCTGGTGAACGCGATGGTCGGCTTGCGCGCGGTCAACCCGGGCGCGCTGGACTTCTTCCACTCGCTGCACGCTTCCCGCGCGGAGACATACTTCAAGTTACGCCTGCCAAGTTCGCTGCCGTACTTGTTTGCAGCATTCCGCATATCCATACCGTTGTCGGTCATCGGCGCGGTAGTCGGCGAGTGGTTCAGTGGAGACAGAGGACTAGGCAGCGTCATCATTGTGGCGCACAACAACCTAGACATGCCCACGCTATTCTCAGCGATTCTAGTGCTTGCGTTTCTCGGTATCACGCTGACAATCATCACGGCGTACATCGAGCGCAAAATGCTCTTCTGGCACGACTCTACTATGGCGTTTTGACACACGGGGCCATTATTTTCCACGAGATTTCGACGGAAGACCTTCCGTACAAGTTCCCGCTCCGGATTAGCGATAACATCCTAATTTTCACATTCTCTCTTATAGTGGGATGGGTTGCATCGGCTTCCATCGCTATTACAATTGCTGCGAACAAGGCGGGACATATCCCGGCGAGCCATCGTTTGCCCCAACTGTCTGCGCGCCATCAAGCCGTCGCCCGTCGAAGCCCGAAGCGGTCGGTATTGAGCAGCAGCGCCGGCTGTGATTACTTGCGCTTTCATGCCTAACCTGATTTACTAACTGCTGACCGTTGCAAGCGGATTACAACTATCGGGTGCGAATACGGGATAGTATATCCCACCACGAATCGCCAAGCGTATCAGCGCTGGGTATCACTAAGAAGAGCAGATAAATGTTGGCATCGGCTTTCAAGAGCATCATTGCTCTGGGATGTTTGGCTGCGGCGCTCCTGGCGTGCGGCGCTCAAGATGCATCGCAGGACAAGCCTTATAGGATAGGAGTTATGGAGTCGCTGACCGGACCCGGCGAAACTTACGGCACTATGGCAAGTCAGGTCAAGCAGATGGCGCTCGACGAGATTAACGCAGCAGGCGGGATAGACGGGCGTATGCTGGAGTCCGTCATCGAAGACTCGCAGTGCAGCGCACAGGGGGCTATCGCCGCATACAAGAAGCTTACCGATGTGGACGGCATCAAGATTATCCTGGGGACATCGTGTAGCGGCGCCATGCTCGGCGCTGCGCCACTGGCAGAAGCGGATGGAACCATCCTCTTCTCCGGGCTTGCGAGCAATCCGGATATCGCCAACGCCGGCGACTACATTTTCCGCACGCAGATTAGCGATGTGCAGACTGGCATCGACACAGGAAATACCCTGTGGGCGGACGGCATCCGTACGCTGGCGACTATCACCGAGTCCACTGACTACGCAGAGGGAATCAGACGCACATCGGTCGAGCAATTCGAAAAGCGCGGCGGAATGGTCGTCGCCGAAGAGCGATATTCGTCCGATATAATAGATTTTCGCACACAGCTCGAGAAGATATTCGCAGCGAACCCTGATGCGGTTCACATTGCGCCCCAATCCGAGTTCTCGGCTGGCACCATCATCAAGCAGGCGCGCGAACTTGGCTACGATGGTCCAATATACGCAGATACCGTAACCGTGGGCGCAACATCTATGGAGATAGCCGGCGACGCTGCGACCGGCTTGAAGGCAATCACCGCCGACCTTGACCCTGCCAATGGCAAGGGGCAAGAAGTTCTAGCCAACTTCCGCGAGCGCTACGGATATATCGTCTTCCCATGGCATATGGGGTCCGCATACGACGATGTCTATATCGCCGCCGCTTGCCTGAAGCAGACGCAAGACGACCAAGATGCGGACGGCTTCCGCGACTGCATGTACGACATCACTTGGAGCGGCGCTATTGGCGACAACTACAGCTTCGACGAACAAGGCGAAGTGGTGGGCTTGTCGCGCGTGGTTGTGGAGGTGCTGCCCACATCGGAGCGCACTGAAGACAAGATATACAAGGTTCTGGGACCTGCCCCAGGTGAGTAGTTCCCAGAGCATAGCTGCAGGTAATTTGCGCCAAGTAGATAGCCATAAAAGAACGGAACTACACCTTGCGAAACATCCTAATAGTCACATTAGCCACACTGCTCACCATAGCCGCGCTCGCTTGCTCGCAGCCCGAACCGGAAAGCGTCGTGTTTATGGCAGGCTATAAGCCGCAAGCGAACCTGCCCTTCGCCGCCGCTTACATCGCGCAGGAGAAGGGCTACTTCGCCGAGCAAGGGCTTAATGTGGAAATCCGCCATGCGTCCAGCGGCGAGCATCTGCAACTGCTGATGTCGGGCGATGTCGATTTCACCACGGCGGACGCGCCTTCCGTGCTCAAGCGCAAGTCCGACCCCGGTCTGCCGATTGTCGCGTTCGCGCTCTTCGGACAGCGCGGGCAGCAGGGCTTTCTCGCGTTGAAAGACAGCGGCATCGCATCTCCTACCGACTGGGAAGGCAGGACATTCGGCTACAAGGTGTCCATCCCGCCCGCCTATCTCGCCATCGTGGAGGCGGAACAAGTTGACCGCAGCGCCGTGCAGGAAGTGCGCGTCGGCTTTGATCCGCGCGTGCTTACCGAAGGGCAGGTCGACGTGCTCGCTGTGTTTAAGTCCAATGAGCCGGACACCGTCAGGCGTATGGGCTTCGATGTAACGCTGTGGGATCCGGCAGACTATGGTGTACCCACGCTTGGCTTGACATACATCACGCGCGAGGAATTGGCGAACGCCGATTCGGACAAGGTCGAACGCTTCCTGAAGGCGACGATGCGGGCGCTCGAATTCGCGCGCGACAACCGCGAAGAGACGGTCGAAATCGTGCTGAAGTACGCGCCCGAAGAGAATACGGAGCACCAGCGATACATGCTCGACACCGAGCTCGCGGACGCCGTAAGTCCGCTGACGGATGCGCGCGGCTTGGGGCAGATGTCACCGGAACAGTGGCAGGCGCTCTACGACCACCTGACCGCCCACGAAGCGCTGCCCAAGCCATTTGACTACAATACCGCCTTCAGCACCGTCTTCTTAGACGCCATCTACGACGACGGCAATTTGCAGTGGCCATAGCGCCGGTTACGGCATCGATTCTGCCATCTTTGCCCCAATCTTAACTATCCTAAGCATCCCGCCATCCTGTTAATTCGGCGCATTGCCATTCCGAAGCTATTCTGAAATCGTCCTAATTGCCGCGGCTTGACCGCACTAAATCGCACACTGCGCCCATGTCCGCACTTCGCAATATCCTGATAATGCAGTCCGGAGGCTGCACGCCCGTGCTCAACCGCAGTTTGTATGGCATCGTGCGGGAGGCGTTGTCGCACTCCGGAGATTTCTGCGAGATGTACGGCGCGCGCTACGGCATGGAAGGCATGCTCGCCGGCGATCTTATAGACCTGCGCCGCACACCTGCGGACGAATGGAAGCGCATCTCGGATACGCCGGGCGCAGTTCTTGGCTCGACTCGCCGCAAAATGCGCGCTGACGATGTGCAGCCCATCCTCGACACGCTGCGAAGGCACGACATCGGCTGCTGGTTCATCGTAGGCGGCAATGACTCCGCCGCTACGGGACATGCCGTAGGGCAAGCGGCGGAATCCGCAGGCATGGACATTGCCGTCATCAACATCCCCAAGACGATAGACAATGACCTCGTGCTGACAGACCACAGCCCAGGCTACGGCAGCGCGGCGCGGTTCGTAGCGCTCGCCACGATGGGCGCAGGACGAGACGCCGAGTCGATGGGAATAGCATCGCCGATAACCGTCATCGAAGTGATGGGCAGGGACGCCGGCTGGCTCGCCGCAGCGTCCGCATTTGCCAAGCGCGACGACCGGGACGCGCCGCACTTCATCGGCTTGCCGGAAGTCTCATGGGACGAAACGAGCTTCCTAGATTGCATGGAAGACGCCTACCGCAAGCACGGACTAGCCGTCGCCGTAGTTGCCGAGAACATCCGCACACCGGACGGGCACCCAGTAGGCGAACAGGGCGAGCCGTACTACACCGACGATTTCGGGCATCCATACTACGAAGGGCCGGCAAAGCATCTCGCCGCGCTGGTGAGCGCGCGGCTTGGCGTCCGAGCGCGCCACGAAAAGCCGGGCACAATACAGCGGTCAATGATGGCATGCATATCGCACACGGACGCGCAGGAAGCTGAGCAGGTCGGCCGCGCCGCAGTCCGGCATGCACTCGCCGGCGGCCGAGACATCATCATAACGCTAGAACGCGCGCGCGGCGACTACGCCTGCACCATCGGCACCGCGCCGCTAAACGAAGTCGGCGGCAAAGTCAAAACAATGCCACCCGAATACATCGCCCCTGACAGCAACTTCGTAACGCCCGCCTTCTTGGACTACGCACGCCCGCTGCTTGGCGATGCGCTGCCGGTGTATGGCAGGTTGAATCCTTGATGCTTCTTGTTTTTGTGTTACACTTAGGTTGCCTGCACCTCTATGCAAGAAACTAGAGGAGCACATATGCACAAAGCCAAGGAGCTTTACTATGTCGAAGTTGGCAGTATCAGCAATAAGCGTTCTAAATCAAAGAATAGAGAGCGTTCATGTACGGAAAAGATTAGATACAAGACGAAAATTGAAGCGGCGCGAGCCGCCAGAGCCTACA
>VXRI01000257.1:0-4938 GCA_009838595.1 Chloroflexota bacterium
ATGGATGTAGCCACCGGCGTTTTCCATGGCGAATAGCGCCGTCTGCTTAGTGTTTTCATCGCCGAACACGCTGACATATACCTTGGCGTTGCGCAGATCGCGTGAAGTCTTGACCTCTGTGATGCTGATTAGCGAAGACAGGCGCGGGTCGTTAATATCGACCGCAAGGATGCGGCTGATTTCTTCGCGCAACAGGACATTCACGCGATCCATTCGTCGGTTCATCGCAGACCTCTATGTTCGCGGCACGCGGCTTATCGGACGCGCTCGGAGCGGTGCGCCTCAAGTACGTCGCCTTCCTCAAAGTCGTTGAAGCCGTCGAGCATCAAGCCGCCTTCAAAGCCGACATTGACCTCGCGCACATCGTCGCGGAAGTGCTTGAGACTCGATACCGGGCCGGAGAACACATTTCTGCCGCCGCGCAGCACGTGGATGGTCGAATTGCGCCGGATCTGCCCGTCGTTGACATAGAAGCCCGCGACTTTCTGCCGCCTGCCCACGCCAAATATCTGCCGAATGGTGGCGTGCCCTTCCGTGATGTCACGATACACGGGTTCGAGTAGGCCAGCGAGCGCGCGTTCCACATCTTCTAGCAGGTTGTAGATGATGTCGTATCGACGGATCTCCACACCTTCCTGATTGGCGAGCGCGATCGCGCCTTGACCGGGGTCGGTGTTGAAGCCCACGATAATTGCCTGCGACGCCAACCCCAGCATCACGTCGCTCTCGGTAATTGCGCCGCTAGCGATGTGCACTATGTTGACGCGCGTTTGTTCGGTATTCAGGCCGTTCAGTGCGCCCTTGACTGCCTCGATGCTGCCCTGCACATCGGTCTTGATGATAAGGTTGAGCGCCTTGACTTCGCCCGCCGCGATACGCGTGTGCACATCTTCCAGCGTGGGACCGGCGGCGCGTTCCATTTCGGACTCGCGGAGGCGTTGTTCGGCGAGTTGGCGCGCGGATCGTTCGTCTTCGGCGACTTCGAGGATGTCGCCCGCTTCCGGCACGCCGCTGATGCCGAGTATCTCGACCGGCTGTGATGGTGTGGCGACTTTGACCGGCGCGCCACTGTCGTCGAGCATTGCCCGGACGCGACCGCGCAGCGATCCGACCACCACATTGTCGCCCACGCGCAGTTTACCTGTCTGCACCAGGATGGTGGTAACCGTGCCGCGGCTGCGGTCGATGCGTGCCTCAACGACGACGCCTCTCGCGCTCTTGCTTACATTCGCCTTAAGCTCGCTAACTTCTGCGACGACGGCGATGTTGTCGAGCAGGTCGTCAACGCCGTCGCCGGTGAGTGCAGAGACCGGCAAGGCGATGACATCTCCGCCCCATTCTTCAATAAGAAGGTCGCGCTCTGCGAGCTGGCGCTTGACACGCTCCGGGTCCGCCTCCGGGCGATCGACTTTGTTGATGGCGACGACGATGGGGACGCCCGCCGCCTTCACATGGTTGATAGCCTCTTCGGTCTGCGGCATTATGCCGTCGTCCGCCGCAACTACCAGAATCGCAATATCGGTAACCTGAGCTCCGCGCGCTCGCATCGCGGTGAACGCTTCGTGTCCCGGTGTATCAAGGAATGTAATCAAACCTTCTTCGTAGTTGACCTGATACGCGCCGATGTGCTGCGTGATGCCGCCAGCTTCGCCCTCGACGACATTTGTCTTGCGAATCGTGTCGAGCAGCGTAGTCTTGCCGTGGTCAACATGCCCAAGGATGGTAACGACAGGTGGTCTGTCCGCGAGCATCGACGGGTCGTCGTTCTCTGTGGACGGCACGATTGATCCGCCACCCGTATCTTCCTCTAGCGGCAGCACCTCAAAGCCGAACGCAGGGGCGATTTCAGCGACCAAATCGTGCTGGACGACCTCGTTGATGGAAAACATGTAGCCGCTGCGCATGAACTCCTTGATGACTTCAACAGGAGTCGTTTCCATAAGCTCCGCAAGGTCGTGAACGGCTATGGCGCGCGGGACTTCGAGCGGTTCAATCTCGTAGTCTTCCTCGTATTCGTAATAATCTTCGTACTCGTCGGCGGTGCCGTTGTACTGGTCTTGATAGCCTATAGCGTCGGTTCTATTAGTCATAGGCACCCCCCAAATTGCGCCTATTCGGTATGTCGATTTCGCTCTGCCGAGCCTGTTTCACCATTTCAAGCATTTCCCTATCCCATTTATGTGTGAAGGGACTTATGAAGCCGTCTGTACCCTAGTCAGACTGTATGCACTTGCGAAAGCGCTGCCGTGTAATCTATCAGTTCTGCTGTCACTGCCTGCCATTCCTCGTCGGCAATCTTTGTTCGCAGCGTGTGCTCTAGTCTCCCCTTTCGGATGTTCAGTGGCTTGACAGCGCATTCCACGCATAGGTACGCGCCCCTGCCTGATAATTTGCCGCCGGAGTCGAACGCGATGCCGTCGTCCGGCTTGGCGACTATACGCAGCAGGTCGCGCTTCGCCGTCTTGGCTTTGCAAGCAATGCAGCTTCGCTGTGGGACATGCCGCCTCCTGGTGTTCATAAACTAGCGCCGTTTTCTCGTGGGCCTGCGTCGCCTGTTGCCGCCGCCGCTACTGCCAGGACCCTGCTGGTCTGGACGCCTGCGATTGCGCCGCGATGCGGTAACGCCGCCGCGAAGTCCTGCGATGTCCTCTGCGAAGCGGATGCGCCCCGGCGCGTCCTCGTCCGATCGTATGGGCCTGCGCACGCGAGGCCTCCGCACCTGCCAGACATCTTCCGGCAGGTCGCGCAGTGATGTGGACTTCTCTACGGCTGGGTCCGGCTCCGGCGCTTCTGCTACCGGCTCTGGTATCGGCATCGGCTCGATGTCCTCTGTCGACGGTTCTGGATCAGCGACTATTTCCGGCTGCGTGACAGTCTCGACTTCTTCCACAACAGGTTCATCGACGACCGGGGCAGATGGAGCCTCTGGGGCATCCACAGGTTCAAGTTTCGACGCCGCAGGTTCAACCACTTCGATAGTCTCAACCTGTTCGACGACTTCCGGCATCTCAACGACAGGTTCTGCGGCAACCTCGTCCACTGTTTCAACTTCTGCCGCTATTGGCTCTGACACGCCGGCCTCGACAGCGATAGGCTCATCTACGACCGCTTCGTCCGCCTCGCTGACTTCTGCTGCGATGGGAACTGGCTCTGCTTCGACCTGCGTGTCTTCGACGACCACTTCGGTCTCGAATGGTATGTCTTCGTCGGCGATAGCGTCTATGCCAATATCTGCTGCGGCGAGTGCGTCTGCTGCCTCAGCCTCCGCCGCTGCGATCGCTGCCTCTTCGGCGCGCCGTTCTTCAGCGATCCTGTTACGCTCTTGCAGTTCGGTTTGATATTCGATATCGCTCTTGATATCAACATTCCAGCCGGTCAGCCGCGCGGCAAGACGGGCGTTCTGTCCTTCGCGTCCGATGGCGAGCGAGAGCTGCCGTTCTGGCACGACCGCCATCGCGGTGCTGTCATCGTGGTTGAGCTCGACCTTCATCACCTGCGCCGGTCCGAGCGCGTTGGCGATGAATATCGGCATTTCCTGATTCCACTCAACGACGTCAATTTTCTCGGCGTTAAGTTCGTTGACGATGTTCTGGATGCGGACGCCGCGTAAGCCAACACACGAACCCACTGGGTCCACGCCATCCTGCCGCGCGCGCACAGCGACTTTGCTGCGTGATCCGGGCTCTCTGGCGATGGCTTCTATCTCGACCGCACCGCTGAAAATCTCGGGGACTTCCATCTCGAACAACCGGCGGAGCAGCTGATTGTCCGCGCGCGATACGATAAGCTCCGGCCCGCGTATGGTGCGCTCGACCGTCTTCAGCAGAACGCGCATCTTCGTGTTGCTGCGGTATCGCTCGGTCGGCACCTGTTCTTGCAGCGGCATAATAGCTTCGGCTCGCCCGAGATCGACGGTGATGTGGCGCGGCTCTATTTTCTGCAGCGTAACGAGGAAGACTTCGCCTTCCTTGTCCTCGAACTGCTTAAAGACCACATCGCGCTCGGCGTCTCGCAGGCGCTGCATGACTACCTGCTTCGCAGTTTGCGCTGCGATGCGGCCTGGCATGTGCGGCATGCTCTCAGTGGTGATGACCTCGCCAACCTGCGCGTTGCTGTCAATCTTCAGCGCGTCGGGCAACGTAATCTCTGCCTTGTCGTTGGTAACATCATCCACTACGGTCTTCAGTATATGTACCGTAACATCGCCCGAACCGGGGTCGAGTTTCACGGTGATATTCTGTCCGTCAGCGATGGTGTCCTTCCTATATGCGGACACCAGGGCATCTTCGATCGCGGAAAGCACAGTCTCCTTAGGGAGGCCGCGCTCTGCGGCGAGTTGTGTTAAAGCGACAATGAAATCGCTCTTCATACCTCAGCCACCTCCTGTTACTTGTCTTCGTCAAGTCCCAATTAACAAAGAAAGTGGGACACAGCCCACTTCCCGCAAAAGGACAACTCCGCGCAAGCCGATGCCAACAGGCTCGACAAGTCTATCAACTAGCAGTATAGCATTATGTTGCCTTCATAAACAACCTCTACCGGGATCTCACAGGGCAATCGCATCTAAATTGATTGGGTGAGAACTTCGGAGAAATCAGCCGTTTTGCGCCTCTTCCAGGCTACGATATTCGCTGAAATATGCAGTCAAGGCTTTACCAAACCTTCAATGAGACTTGGAATCATAGTTGTATAAGATAAGTGAGCGCAATAAGTATTCCAATTGTCGCAAGATGCGATTGCCCTGCGGGATCTCACGCGTACCCAGTTTGTGTGTAGTTTAGTCCGAGGGAGCTGATATGAGGTTCCGGCACGGCGAGGTAGTATTCCAGTCCCAGATGCAAGATTTCAAGTTTCCCCGTCGTCTGAATGAAGGAGACACGCGCATGCCTTCAAAAGACGATTTCACAAATCATGCGTAACTTCATTCACGTCTTTCTG
>VXRI01000257.1:4948-5257 GCA_009838595.1 Chloroflexota bacterium
ATCCCATGTCAATCGCATCTTGCGATAATTGGCATAATGATTGCTCTAATAATGATTGTTCTAATGTATCTGATTAGGTAAGTTCTGTTGACATTTGAATGCTGATGCGTCTAGCTCCGAAAAATAGGGCTATGTTGTCATTCCGAACACAGTGAGGAATCTGTAATCGTTGCCTGCAAACCTGTTTCCGACTTCAGATTTCTCGCTTCACTCGAAATGACAAGGAAAAAGCGAATTGTCAACACAACCTGAGCAAAAGACGATTTCACAAATCATGCGTAACTTCATTCTCGTCTTTCTGCGAAAGCA
>VXRI01000369.1 GCA_009838595.1 Chloroflexota bacterium
CTTCAAGCGTGTCCATGTCCACGACAAGCGCGGGCGTGTCAAGCACTTCAACGGGCGTGCCAATTGGCTTGATAATTGGGCGTTCCATTCAGAACTCCTAACATTGTTATAACTTGCAAAATCAGGTTTGAGAATAGCACAGCGCGGTTACTTCGTCCAACAGATATATATACGCAAACCCGGAAACGAATTCACATGTCCTTAATGCTGTCACTCCGCCCTGTCTCTGTCACTCCGCGCTATTTTGTCATTCCGAACACAGTGAGGAATCTGAAATAGTCGCATGCAAACCCGTTTCCAACTTTAGATTTCTCGCTTCCCCCGAAAGGACAAGTATAAATTGCATCTGTGAAGTCGTCTCGAAACCTAATCCGCCATTTGTAGAATGCCCCTGCGGAATGCCATGAAGAGGCGTCAGACTTATACTATATGGAATTCATGCAATCGCGGCGGAAGTGTTATCATCAGACAGGCGGCGCATAATCTGACGCAGGAGGAGAGCATGAAGGCAATCACAAGCGCGACGATGATTGACGGCAACGGCGGCGTGCCCGTTGAGAATGCCGTAGTCCTAATTGACGGCAATACGATCGCCGCTGTCGGCAATGCTAGAAGCGTGCATATTCCTGATGGCGTAGAGACGATCGACGGCACGGGCAAGACGCTGATGCCCGGACTTATCGACACCCACGACCATCTGGCGTCATTCAGCTACGAGATTGCAAGCCGTTGGGGTATCACAGAACCTCGCAGCACACGCCATCTGCGCGTCGCCAATGTGCTGAAACAGACGCTAGACACCGGCTATACGACCGTTCGAGACGCAGCCGGTTTGGATGCCGGTTTTCGCGTCGCGGTGGACGAATGCCTTGTTCCGGGACCTCGCCTAATCGTCAGTCTTGGGTTTATCACACCGACGGGCGGAATGGGCGACAAGACCGGTCCGCTTGGTTATAGACCGCCCGAAGGCGAGGATTCCGGGCTGCCTTGGGGTGCTGCGGACGGTCCGGCTGCCATGCGCGCGAAGGTGCGAGAGATGGTGCGCGCCGGAGCTGATGTGATAAAGACGGCGACCACAGGCGGAGCGAGCTCGGCAGCAGGCTTGGGTCCCAAGGATGTGTTGTTCGAGCGCGATGAACTCGAAGTACTGGTCGACGAAGCACACAAGCGCGGGCGTCATGTGATGTGCCACGCGCTTGGCGGCGAGGGATTGCGGATGGCTATCGAAGTGGGTGTGGATTCCATCGAACACGGCACCTACCTGGACGAAGACCCGGAACTGCTGCGAATGATGGCGGCGAAAGGTATCGTCTTCACGCCGACCTATGGCGTGTACACCTTCCATGAGACGCAAGGAACGCCGCACGGCAGAGAGCGCGCCGCGGCGTTGCGCGAACACCATGTCCGCAGCCTGCACATGGCGATGAAATACGGTGTAACCGTTACCGCTGGCACGGACGAAGGTGGCTGGGAACACGGCAACAACGCCCACGAACTGACCTGCCTCGTTGACGCGGGCATGACACCAATGCAAGCGATTGTAGCAGCGACAAGCGATGCGGCGAAGTGCGTCGGGCTACCCTCCGAGATTGGCAGCATCGAAGCCGGCAAGAAGGCTGATATTATACTCATAGACGGCAACCCGCTCAACGATGTATCGATTCTCGAACGGGGCAAAGCCGTGCGGTATGTGATGAAAGACGGTGTAACCTATGTTGACAATCTCGCAACGGTAAGTTGAATTGCCATTCGGCGAGATAATAGCAGCGATTGATAAGACGGGGCGCAAATGCTACGGGCAAAAGTGAAGCAGAGCGAACAGGTGCAAGATGAATCCGACGGCATCGCCTTGATGACTGGCGAGACCGTACGCGCGACGTTAGGGATAAACCTTGCCGACGACTCGAACGCCGGCAAGGATTCTGTGCTGCTGACCGACAGGCGTGTCATCCACGTCAGCGGCGGGCGCGCCAACCGGCGTACGGTACACACCGCCATCGAAAACATCAGCGCGGTGGCAATAAGCCGGCAGTCGGTCAAGGGCTACGGCGCGTTCGTCTGGGCAGCGTTAGCGTTCTTTGTGTCCGTGCTGCTCTGGCGCATCATTGACAGCGAAATGCTTGCGCTTGGAACGGCTGCCATCGTAGCGCTGATGGGCGTATATCTGATTGTCGATCGTCTATGGGAGCGCGGCGAGCATGGGCTCGTCATCAGGACAAGCAGCGCAGAAATCCGGTGCGCCCTAACTGGCAAGAACGCGCAATCGGAAGCAGAAATGTTCATCCTGCGCCTGTTCGAGCTAAAATACGAACGCAGCAATCCACAGCATACACGCGCTAAGACATTTGCGCCACGCTAGTTCTGCATTAGTTCTGCATTGCCACGCTGTCGCTCCAGTATCCCGTCTGACGAAAATACGCCCCTGCAATCTATGCGGTTCCTGTCAGTGGATTAGTCAACAACATACAGGAATGGCGCGAATGTCCACAGAACTTAGTCAACACTTACACGCATCAGCCAAGCCGCAGACTAGGGATAACATCCACATCCCACTGCGAACCAACTTTATTGCGGAAGTGAAAGTAGCCGGCGGCACCCATCATTGCGCCGTTGTCGGTGCACAAGCCCGGGCGTGGGACGATTACTTCGACGGGGACGCGCTTGTGCATCTCTTGGCGCAAGTGGCTGTTCGCAGCGACGCCGCCGCCTAGGATTACACCGTTCACGCGATAACGTTCTACTGCCTGAATCGTCCGCTGCACCATGCAGTCCACGACCGCCTGCTGAAACTCGTCCGCGACATTCGCCACCTGTTGCGGGTCCGGTGGCGAATCTTCTGATGGTGGATACATCCCGTACTCTTCCGCGCGCCGTGCGACCGCCGACTTCAAGCCGCTAAAGCTGAAATCGAGCGAGTCTCGCACGACTGGACGCGGAAGACGCGGCTCTCCGCCGTGGCTGTGTTCTGCCACCCGCTGTATTTCGGGACCGCCCGGAAAGCTCAATCCTAGCGCGCGCGCCGCCTTATCAAACGCTTCGCCGGCAGCATCGTCGCGCGTACGGGCGATAAGCGTGTAGTCGCCATGTCCCTTCATCAGAATCAGGTCGGTATGCCCGCCCGACGCGATTAGGCACATCAGAGGAAAGCCGGGCGACTCTTCCGGGTTGACGCCTTCTTCCAGCCACGCCGCATAGATATGACCTTCCAAATGATTCAGCCCGATAAACGGCAGCTCGTTGGCTAGAGAGAATCCCTTCGCCGCGTTGACGCCAATCAACAAAGCACCCGCGAGTCCGGGCCCATGCGTTACCGCGACGCCGTCGAGTTCATCGGCGCGCAGTGACGCCTCGTCGAGCGCCTGCCGTATAACGGGAACTATCGTTATCATGTGCTGCCGCGCCGCGATTTCCGGCACGATGCCGCCGTACTGCGCGTGCAAAGTCGCCTGCGACGCCACCACATTCGAGTGGATGTAGCTGCCGTCTTCGATGACCGCCGCCGCGGTCTCGTCGCACGAAGTTTCAATGCCTAGGATTCTCATGCTTGCTGATGCCTCATGTGGGTCGATGAGAGGTGAGCGTTATAGGGCTTCCCCCTCAACCTAACCTTGCCTCAGATGGCAAGGGAATTTCGATATTCTCAGCGTGTGTCGGTATTTATATTCGTCATTCCCGCGCAACAGTAATCTACGCGGTTGATGGACGCCCATATTTGCAACACTAGGCATATTAATAATGCCGGAAATTCTATATCCCCCGCTGGCTATGTCCCAATGGCCTGTACGGATGCGCCGCCGCGACTTCTTCGTTGAAAGTCAGCCCCAATCCTGGTCCCTTTGGCAACTCGACATAGCCGTCCTTCTGGCGCGGCAAACCGTCGAACACCTCGAAGTAGTGCGGCTCGTAAAACTCCGCGTGGTATTCCTGTATCAGGAAATTGGGTATTGCGGCGTCCAGGTGGAAGCTGGCGACCGTGCCCACGGCGGCGTTAGTGTTGTGCGGCGCCATCATAATATGCTGCGGCTCGGCTATCGCGCCTATTTTCTTCAATTCGGTGATGCCGCCCGCGTTGCACATGTCCGGCTGCAGGATGTCAACCGCTTCGTTCTTGACTAGCTCGAAGAACGGGAACTTGGTGTACAGCCGTTCGCCGGTCGCGATAGGAATGCCGATACTGTCGCGCACCTGCTTCATCTCGGAGACATTTTCCTGCGATGTCGGCTCTTCAAACCAGAACGGGCGATACTGCTCAAGTCGCTTGCCGAGATGTATCGCCGTATAGACATTAAACTTGGCGTGGACTTCAATCAGAATTTCAACTTTCGGACCGACGGCATCGCGCACTGCGGCAACGCGGTCTTCGGCGAGCTTCGCCTCTTCCGGCGATATGGTCATGTAGTTGTGCTGCCCAAAAGGGTCGAACTTCATCGCCGTGTAACCCATTTCGACTACGCGCAGGGCTTCTTCAGCGTTCAACTCCGGCGCGCCCGGATTGGTGTACCAGCCGTTTGCGTACACGCGGAGGCGATCAGCGTACGGACCGCCAAGGAGCTCATAGACAGGCACGCCTAGCGCCTTGCCGCGCAAATCCCAAAGCGCGATGTCGATCCCGGACAGCGCCGTGCCGAACAGGCGGCCGCCGCGTCCAAGATTGTCTTGGTACATCCGCGTCCAATGAACTTCGCTGTGCAGCGGATTCTTGCCGACAAGATACGCATCCGTCCATTCGTGCAGCAATGTCGCGACAACGGGGTCGTAGCTCAGCATCGACGCTTCGCCAATGCCTTCTATGCCCTCGTCGGTCAACAGCCGCAGGATGAGCCAGTTGCGCTTGGCGTTGCTATGCTGTGAAGAGAAAATATGCGTCTCAATGCCGGTAATCTTCATATCTGCCCCGTTTCTGCTATGCCAATTCCATCGGAATAATCTGAACACATGGAAGTGTACAACGCGCGGGCAGATTAGGGCAAAGTCCGGATACCGGGCTAAAGGTGGCGCACTTCAATTTCCGCCGAATGGGTACCGCCTCAATTGTACCTACCACGGGTCCAAAGCCATGTCCCGAAGGGCGTGGATGATGGTATGATATGCGGTGGCAATTGGGGGAGACCATTGGGAGATCAGTGAGGTAGAACCTTGAATCGAGAAAAATCCACGCAGCTGTACGAGACTGCCAGAGGAGTAATCCCCGGCGGCGTGAACAGCCCGGCGCGCTCCTGCGGTGCCGGGGGCGGCAGTCAGCTATTTTTGACGCG
>VXRI01000190.1 GCA_009838595.1 Chloroflexota bacterium
TTTCTGGCAGCGCCGCGCCGTAATATCGCCCACGCCGGTGGCTCACGCGGCTCACCAAACGCTTGGCGTGACTCGCTCGCGCCTGGCTGTCCGGCGCATCCAAATTCAGCGGTTTGACCTGAAACGACTCGCCGGCGCTGAACACATCCTCATCCGCGTCGCCCTCAAAGTGTTCATCAGAGTCTTCATGCTCAAGCGGCAATTCAGGCGGCGGCACGTCCGGAATATCAGGTTCGCGCATATCGTTTTGGGGCGGCGGCTGATTTTGCAACAGCAGATCTTGCGCCATTTCTTGCAATCTCTCGCTGTTCATCTCCGGGTCGTCGAACGGCTGGCGGCGCATGCGATGCATCAACGCCATCTCCGCCACGCGCAGCACATCCTCGAGCGCTACGCTCGTCCTGCCCTCATACGCCGCGAGAGTTTGAGACGCCTTGTATATCACGATGTCCGCGCGCAGCCCGTCAACATCGTGCTCGGCGCACAGCCGCGCGATGAATGTCAGAATGCCGTCATCGACCTTGACTGATGGCAGCAGCAGCATGGCTGATGCGATGCGCTCTCGCTCCGCCGATTCCGCTTTTGTCCAGCCTTCTCGGAACGCCGCCGGGTCGTTCTCGAACGCGATGCGCCGGCGTATCACATCGGCGCGGCGCTCTGCATCGCGGATATGGTCGATTTCCACCGCAAGCCCAAATCTGTCGATGAACTGCGGTCGCAGGTCGCCTTCTTCCGGGTTCATCGTGCCTATGAGCAGGAAGCGCGCGGGATGCGCGAACGATATGCCCTCGCGTTCCACGAAGTTGCGACCCATCGCCGCCGAGTCGAGCAGCACATCGACAACATGGTCGTTGAGCAGGTTCACCTCGTCAATGTACAGGATGCCGCGATGTGCCGCCGCGAGCAAGCCCGGCTCGAAGCGGCGGCGGCCCTCGCGTATGGCAGCTTCGATGTCCAGCGTTCCCACCACCGCCTCTTCAGTCGCGCTCACGGGCAGCTCCACCAGGCGCACCTGCCGCGATACGGCTTCCCGCCGGGATGCCACACAGAATCCGCAGCCCGCGAATGGCGCGCTTGGTTCACAGCGATACGCGCATCCCGGCACGACATCGATTTGCGGCAAAAGCGCGGCAAGTGACCGCGCCGCCGTGGATTTCGCCGTGCCCTTCTCGCCGCGAATCAGCACGCCGCCGATAGCAGGATTGATGGCGTTCAAGATTAGGGCAAGTTTCATCCGCTCCTGTCCCACAATGGCGGAAAAGGGGAAGGTTTCGGCTTGGGGGATGTGGCTGAGTTGGGTCATATTTGTAGTTGGTCCTGGTTGTCCGTAAATGTACGGTATGCCTTACTCAACACTTCAAACTTTGGGTTGGCAGCAGATATTGGGTAAAGTGCATGTACGCTATTCATTGCAGACATCATATCGCGGAATTCACGACGAACCTGTGGACTACACGACACAAGTGCATGCATGATATTCCTGATGGTGTCATCGGCTTCGCGCTGCCTTCTTAAGAATTCTTGTTGTTGGAGTATATTAACTACAACTTGATTGACAACTTCCATATCGGGCATAAAAGTCCTATTGTCCTCGCCCATCAACACCGGCTTATAGTTGTACCATTGGTGTTGATTAAGCGAGCCACTATCAGGCATGAAAGCATCTTGATTCCGGTTGAAAGGGTTATCATCGAGAATCATGTGATAAAGGTCTTTTTCACTGCTTATATCCACTACGACAGTTTCCACTCTCAAGTTATGCCGCCTCTGAATTACATCCTCCTTTGTTTTGCTGGTGTAATCCACTTCTATAACTCTGATTGGACGATGGTCTGAGTTGTATATTGCTAGATCCGGTATGGTACCAGCGATAGCTGTCGTCTCATCTGGAATGGCGCATCTTGCCATTCCATCCCTCAAATCACTGGACGTTTCGCCTGTCGCAGACACAACAAATACCTTCGCCTGTGAGTGAAGTGCCTCCCATATCATCGCAACAGCGTACTCGTGCAAATACGACACAGGATTTGCCTGGGTGCCTACATTCTCTTTCCACAAATTTGTCATTACCCGAGCCCCTTCATTACGTCCATCGATGTTAGCTCCCGTCGCCGGTTTCCTTCAAAAACGCCTGCACATGCGGCAGCACAAGCTCGCTGCGCTCCATCGCTTGCGTGTGATCAAGTCCCGGCAGCGAAACCCAAGTTACATTAGGCATGCGCTTCACGCACTCCGCCGCGCCCACATGCAAGCCGTCTGCGTCGCCGCAATACACCAAGCAGGGCATCGTCATTGTAGGCAGCACAGGGGACATGTTCGGCCTTTGGATAAGCCCCAAAGACGCGCCGATGATTGCCTCAGGGTCGTTGGCGAGCAACTGCGCCTTGCGCTCAGGCGAAATGACATCGCCATCAGCTGCAAGGTCTGTGACATAGCCTTCCATGCCGCCCGCCTTGATGCGCTTGATGCGGTCTTCCAGCCTGGCGGCGTCCAGCGAATACGGGTGCATGCCGCCGATGATAAGCGAATGAAAGCGGTCCGCGAATGACTCCGCGAGGGCGAATCCGATGCTGCCGCCCATCGAGTATCCGATGTAGTGCGCCTTGTCGATGCCTTCCGTGTCCATCGCGGCGACAACATCGGACGCCATCGTCGTCTGGTTATAGGCATCGGCGTCGTGCGGCTTATCGCTGTCGCCATGCCCGCGCGCGTCAACCAGCAGCAGCCGATAGTCGCTTTTCAGCGCATCGACAAAGCCGAACTCGTACCAGCGCAGGATGCTGCTGGTAAGCCCGTGCTGAAGTACCAGAGGAGTTCCTTCGCCCTCGATGTGATAGTGTATGCGAACCCCGTTGTTGTCAACATAAGGCATCTGCGTTCACCCGTTCCTTTTGTTTATTTTTCATAAGCCTTGTTCCCAGCACTCTGTCGAACAATATCCGCTGAGGTATTCGCCATTGATTGGTTGGGGACGCAAGTAGAATGATGTAATAGACTTCTGATATTGCAACTTCTCTATACTTGGCGGACTACTATCTATCACTTCGATTACGCACAACAATCCGCCATTAACATGCAATGGTGACGCTGACAACGCAGCAACATCAGCCCTATAATGCTTGCCCGTTCTAACCATCCGAACCGTATGCTCTATATTCGCAAAATCCGCGCTAGGGAATTGATTTGTTGTGCCGCAGAATTCGCACATCAGCGGCGGCAAGGTATCATAGTTCGCCGCAATCGTATCGCGCATTGCGTTGTGGGCAGTTATTCTACGGCTGTCCCTCTGTTCAATATCTTCGGGTTTCAACACGAGGTTGCAGCGTCTGCACCAGAATCCGCGGTGCTGGTCTCGCCATCGCATGAGAATGCGCCGATGTGTGCCCTCGCCGTCGCACTCGGGCTGTGTATCACGAATTTGGCGTCTTCTAGGCAATATACGCCCTCACAAATTATCCTGTCCCCATCCTGTCCATTGATGTAAATTGTTCCCGCGCTATTCCTGCCGCTCTTCTAGCAGCGCTTCAGTTCGCAGATAGACACGGCGAAGTTCGGTCAGCGTCTCTTCCGGCGCGTTCTCCCACATGCCCCTGTCCGCCGCTTCCATCAGCCGCTCGGCTATCGAGCGCAGCGCCCATGGGTTGCTCTCCTCGAAGAACGCCTGCATATCCGCGTCCAGTGCGTATCGCTCGGTTACTTCCTGATACATCCAGTCGTCGATTATCTGCGATGTGGCGTCGTAGCCGAAGATGTAGTCCACTGTCGCGGCAAGCTCGAATGCGCCCTTGTAGCCGTGCCGCTTCATGCCGTCCATCCACTTCGGGTTGACCACGCGCGAACGGAACACGCGCTGCGCCTCTTCCTTCAGGTCGCGCGTGCGCAGCAGTGACGGGTCGGACGAATCGCCGAAGAATTGTCGCGGGTTGTCGCCGGCGAGCGCACGCACCGTAGCAATCATTCCGCCGTGGAACTGCATGTAGTCGTCCGAATCGAATATGTCGTGCTCGCGGTTGTCCTGATTCTTCGTGGCGACATCAATCGCGGCGAACCGACGGCGAAACTCCGGCACCGCACTGACGCCGTGCTGACGCCTACCATAAGCATAAGACCCCCAAGCCGTATAGACATTCGCCAAGTCCTCGTCAGACTGCCAGCTTCCGTCGTCAATCGCTTGCAAAATGCCCGCGCCGTAGCTGCCCGGCTTGCTGCCGAATATCCTGTACAGCGACTCGGATGCCGCCGTGTCCACGCTGACGCCGCTTGCTCTCTTCTCGGCGAGTTCTGCGGCGTAGTGCTTCATCACGAAGTTCTGCCCTTCAGGTTCGTCAAGAACTGCCACTCTATGGAAGGCATCGTCCATCATAACGATGAGGTTCTGGAACGCGTCTCGGAAGAAGCCGCTAATGCGCACGGTAACATCGATGCGCGGTCGTCCGAGTTCTTCGAGGGGTATGACCTCTAAGCCGCTCACTCGCCGGTTTTCTTCCTGCCATGTCGGGCGAACGCCGATGAGCGCGAGTATCTGCGCGATGTCGTCGCCGTGCGTGCGCATCGCAGATGTGCCCCAAACGCTGATGCCGACCGACTCCGGATATTCGCCCTCGTCGTTCAGGTATCGCTCGACAAGCGAATCCGCGAGTTCCCTGCCAATCTGCCACGATGTTTCGGACGGCAAACTGCGCGGGTCCATCGAGTAGAAATTGCGGCCCGTAGGCAGCACACCGGCCATGCCGCGAGTGGGCGCGCCTGCGGGACCGGGTGATATGAAGCGCCCGTCGAAGCCGCGAAGCAGCGCGTCTATCTCGTCGGTCGTCTGCGTGAGCGCGGGGTAGATGCTGTCGCACACATAGCGCAGCACGCGCGGCACATCACCCGTGTCCGCGAGCATGTCGGCGGCGATGCGCTCCACGCCCGCGCTGTCGAAACCACTGTCGCGCAGCCTTTCGTACAGCGCATGCGCCAGCGCTTCCAGACCTTCTACCACATCCCCCGCGCTGCGTATCTCGTGGTTGTCCTCCCGCCCCCGCCCGTTCATAGCAAACAACATATCTCTGAAAACTGAAAACTGACTACCGACAACCGACGCGCTTCTGTCGCGCATCATCGCCGCGTAGTCGATGCCGAGCGCATCCCCGATGGCGTGCCTCAAGCCGGGTATGTCGCCGTTATTCAGCCGCGTCAGCGCGAGCAGCAGCCCGATTAGCATTTCGGCTTGTGGCGCTTCGCCCAGTGTATGCAGCC
>VXRI01000102.1 GCA_009838595.1 Chloroflexota bacterium
CGCCTGCGCCAAGCCGACGCGCTGCTTGTACCCCTTGGAGAGCTGACCGATTGGACGCATATAGACATCCTGCAAGCCTGTCTCTTCGATCGTCTGTGCGATGTTCTCGCGCCTGCCCTGCTTGGTCAGCCCGCGCAAGTCCGCGACAAAATCGAGGTACTCACTGACGAGCAGGTCCGCGTACACGGGATTGTTTTCGGGCAGATAACCGATGCGTTCGCGCGTGGCTATGTCGTGGTCTTTCGTGTCAAGACCGTCGATGTTAATGCCGCCGACATCGGGCGTGTAAAATGAAGTGAGCATGCGCATCGTGGTCGTCTTGCCCGAACCATTTGGTCCCAGGAAACCTACGACTTCGCCTTTCTTGACGCTGAAGGTTAGGTCGTTCACCGCCGCAAGTTCGCCGAAGAACTTGGACACGCCGCTGACTTCGATGCTCACATCGGCGCTATTCGCCTGAACTTGTCCTGCTGTAGCCATAGTCCGATTTTCTCACAGAAAGATATTTTGCGCTGCCCTCTATCCAAATTGCGGACGCGCACACCTATGCATGCATGTATTAAATTATAGTGGGAAATCAATGGATGGTTCAAGACGATTATGGAACGGGGAGGCGTAGAGCAATGTAATCTTGATAAGCATGAAACGTCTCCTTCTCTGCGCTGTCATTCTAACGGCGCAAGAGAATTGCGGTCAATTGCACTGTAAAACTACAAGTGCCAGAAATCAGACAACCAAAGGCGTATGAGCGTCAAGCCACCAATTGCCACAGTTTGCCACAGTAAGTATCCTGCCAGCGCTGCCACTACTACAAGCCAACGATTATCGACAGGCAACCACTGCATCATCCGGCGTCGGCGTACTATCCAGAACGAACGGATATGGGTTGAAACTCGTCCGACGCATATCCGCTTATCTCTGTATCGGCTTACCCCTCTATCACGCATATATGGACTTCAACGCGGCTTCAAATCGAGTCGCATCCTCGCGTATGGACAGTCTCTCAATACCCATAAGAGTTCAGAGTTGCCATCCTCAGTTGACGGTACTTTGCCGCTTCTATGCGCCGCGAGACGCGCTCTCAAATTTCCGGTATGCCCTACATAGTGCCGCCAGGCGGTTTGTGGAACATACACAAAGAACTATCTGGTCTTATTTCTGCATTGCCCGCAATCTGTCCTGACAGGCGTTCATGGTAGTGCCAGCGCATTCTCTGTCGTCGGTGCCAACGGCAACAGTGAATATAACGGCCGCACTGGCTGTCCGGCCGGCGCAAGGCAGCAAGCAATTACCCCCTCAACAGAAAAGGGCAGGCACAAGACCTGCCCCTACTCATGCCTAACAGGTGTATTTAGTCGTCGTAGGGCGCAGGCAACTTCGGTGGGTTCAGCTCGGTGATGAGCGATTCGGTGGTGAGGATCATTCCCGCAACGCTCGCCGCGTTCTCTAGCGCTGACCTGACGACCTTCGTCGGGTCAACGATGCCAAGTTCGAACATGCTGCCGAATACTCCGTTTTCCGCGTCGAAGCCGTAGTCGCCCTCGCCGCTGCGCACATCGTCTAACACGACAACGCCGCTGTATCCGGCGTTGTCCGAAATCAGCGTGAGCGGCGCTTCGGTGGCGGCAAATGTGATGTCCGCGCCGGTTCGCACATCGCCTTCCGCGTCGATTTCGCTGCGTCCTGTCTGCGACGCGCGGAGCAGTGTAGTGCCGCCGCCGGGCACAATGCCTTCTTCCATAGCGGCGCGAGTTGCCGATAGTGCGTCTTGCAGACGGTCGCGCTTCTCGCGCAGCTCGATCTCGGTCGCCGCGCCAACCTTCAGAATGGCGACGCCGCCAGAGAGCTTGGCTGCTCGCTCTTCAAGCTTCTCGCGGTCATAGTCGGATGTGGTTTCCAATGCCTGCTGTCGAATCTGGTGGATGCGCGCCTCGATGTCCTGTGGATTCCCCGTGCCTTCAACGAATGTCGTATCGTCCTTCGTGGCGATGACCCTACGGCAGCGGCCGAGGTCTTCAATCGTGGCGGAGTCCAGGCTGCGACCGATTTCGGCGCTGATGACATTCGCGCCGAACAATATCGCCATGTCGTCGAGAATCGCCTTGCGCCGCTCACCGAAACCGGGTGCCTTCACAGCGAGCGCGTTGAGATTGCCGCGCAGCTTATTGACAACCAACGTCGCGAGCGCTTCACCATCGACATCCTCAGCAATGATGACTATGTTGCGGCTGACGGCGCTCATCTGCTCAAGCAACGGAAGAACGTCGGAAATCGAAGAAATCTTCTCGGATGTAAGCAGGATGTACGGCTCGTCGATTTCAGTCGCCAACTTGTCCTGGTCGGTTACAAAGTACGGTGAGAGATAGCCGCGGTCGATGTCCATGCCCTCAACATACTCGGTCTCGTAACCCATCGTGCGCGACTCTTCGACGGTGATGGTGCCCTGCGCGCCGACCTTGTTCAGCACATCGGCGATAAGCGTGCCCATCTCGTCTTCGTGCGCCGCGAGCACCGCAATCTGCCGTATCTGTTCGTAGCCGGACACAGGCACGGACATATTCGCTATCTCAGATTTCATCAGCTCGACGGCACGGTCGATGCCCGTCTTGAGAGCCATCGGGTTCGCGCCGGCTGCCATGTTCTTGAAGCCCTGCTGAATGATGCTTTGCGCGAGAATGGTCGAAGTCGTAGTGCCGTCGCCTACCACGTCGTTAGTCTGGCTGGCGGCGACCTTGACTAGCTGCGCGCCCATATTCTCGAACGGCTCTTCAAGCTCTATTTCCTTGGCGATGGTAACGCCGTCGCTGCAAATCTGCGGCGGACCAAACTCTTGATCAAGCACCACGTTGCGACCGCTCGGTCCCAGTGTGGAGCCGACCGCTCTCGCCAGCGTGCCTATTCCATTGAGCAGCTGCCCCCATGCTTCTTCTCGATCTCGAAACTGCTTCGCCATCTATGACACCTCTTCACTGGATGTGTTGCGGAACTATGAACCAAATATCATCTATTGCAATTATACAAGGCGTTGCTATTCGCTGCCAACAGAAATCGGAAACGGCGCGCTGGCGCGTTATCTTGCTTATCTTAGTATGTCGCTTCAGGTTCTTCGATGTAGATTTTCTACTGATGCACGGCATTTCCGGCTCCTCCACCTGCGGCAATCGCCTCGCCTGTTATCGCGCCAGCCTTGGGTGATGCAATGAACGCCGCGACATAAGCGACTTCCGATGCGTCGATGATGCGGCCAACGGCGATGCCGGAAGCCACTTGCGCTTCCACTTCAGCGCGCGTCGTGCCTTCGCGCTGAGCTTGCGCCTCGTACATGGGGGCTGACCTCTCAGTTATCGTGGTGCCCGGATGTATGACATTTACGGTTATACCAAACTGCCCAAGTTCCGCGGACATTGTCTTCGTCATGTGCACCAGCGACAGGTTACGCAGACCGCTGTAAGTGCCTGCGTTTCGCGCCGCCAATCCGCCGATGTTGATGATGCGCCCCCAGCCATTGCGCTGCATGTGCGGCGCGACAGCCTTCGCGCAGCGCAGATAGCCGACAACCTTAGTGTTGATGTCGGTAAGCAGATCGTCGGTGTTGGCATACTCTAATCCACCGCCTACCAGGCCGCCCGGGGCCGCCGCATTGTTGACGAGGATGTCAACGCCGCCAAAGTGCTGTGTGGCTATATTCAGCATGTTTTCGACTTCTGAATCCTTGGTTGTGTCTGCGCGAACAGAGTATAGACTTCGCTCACTATCTACCAAGTCGTAACGGCGAGCGCTACGTCCAGGCCCAATCGGTTGAGTGTTGCCTACTCTACTTCCCATAGCAACCGCAATGTCTTGAGCCGTGGCATTCAAGTCGTCCAGATTGCGGGAGGTTATTAGAATGTCAACGCCTTCTTTGGCAAGCTCGAATGCAATCGCCTTGCCTATGCCGCGGCTGCCGCCAGTAATAAGTGCCTTCTTGCCGACGAGTTCCAAATCCATAGTTCTCTCCTCTGTCGTTCAAATTGCCCCTTCCCTTGACAAGGGAAGGTTAGGATGAGGATGGTGGAATCTTTTACATCGTGCCATCTGCCCAGCCCATTGGCATTCGTCATAGATATTCGTCGAAGAAGTCGAACGCTTTGTTTGCGGCGAAGGCGTGTCCGCCGGGGTGAATGTCCGCCCAGAGATTTTCAGGCGCACCCGCCGCAGCATAAATCGGCTTGACGCCCTCGTAGCCCTTCAATAAATCTTCAATCGGAAATGTCGTGTCATGGACGCCCATCTCAAGCATGAGTGGGCGAGGCGCGATGAGTCCGGCGATGTCGTGCGTGTCCAAATATCGATAGATTTCCGGTACGATTTGCGACCCGCAGAAGTCCGCATCAGCGATGCCGAAGCCCGCCCACGGGTTGACATAGCCCATAATGTCCGCCGCCTTGATTCTCGGCTCGATTGCCGCTGTGAAGGTAGTCATCGTACCGCCCTGCGACAGTCCCATCATGCCAATTCTTTCAGGATCGACTTCCGGCCTACTTTGCAAGTAGTCTATGCAGCGCATCATATCCCAAATGTTTAGCGTCAGCGTGTACACGCCCATAATCGCGCCGCGTACGAAGTTGACATTGCATCTATCACGGCCGGGATATGGATCCGCGCCGTCCGCGCGCTCGCCGAAGCAGCGCAGGTCAGGGCTGATGGTGAGATAGCCTCTGCGCACCATCTGCTCGGCGTAGTTATAGTTGTGCCGCGCCATATTTTCGCGCAGTGGGGCGGACGATCCGTTGCCCGCGACAGGCTCTTTACCAAATGGCCCATGACCATGACTGCAAAGTATCGCCGGCGCGCTACCATCGCGCGGCATGCCGGCAGGTTTCAGCAGCGCGCACGGAACAGACATGTGCTCTTCCGAATCAAAGACTACACGCTCGCGAACAATGCCGTCTTCTTCGACTGAGTAGATGACCTCCGCCGCAAGATTAACCGGATCAGGAAAGTCTCCCAGCAGTTCAAGCAACTTTGCCTGCGCGACGGTGCGCCACTCCAGCCAATCAGTCAGCGTTTCGCCACGAAACGACATTCGCGGCGTCCAAAACTCGGCGCGGCGATTGAAGTAACCGATCATGGAAAAATTGCGGCGCGCCAATGTGAACTCCTATCAGCAAGAAATCAGCCCTTAGACGCGCGCAAATCATATCATATTAAAG
>VXRI01000282.1 GCA_009838595.1 Chloroflexota bacterium
GCTGGGGCAATTCCCGGAGAACCTCGACGAGATGGTCGTTCCGTTGAGCGCGGCTAAGGCTGCCGTGCAACGCGCGCTGACGCCCGACGGCGAGATTGTCGGCGCCTGCGAGGTCGCGCGCAAAGGACACGACCACACCGTCGTGATGCGGCGGCAAGGCGGCGTGGCGCGCATCGTGCGGCGCGTGCGCGGCTACGACACGATGGAAGTCGCGGGCATCCTGAAGGCATACTGCGATGCGCATGCGGTCGATGCGCTGGTCATCGACGACGCGGGCGTTGGCGGCGGCGTAACGGACAGAGTGCGCGAAGTCGGGCTTGGCACGGCGCGCATCGAGCCGTTCAACGGTGGACGCTCCGCCAAGCGCGCCGACCGCTTCGCCAATCGCAACGCTGAAGTCTGGTGGGCGATGCGCGAACACTACCTCGACGGCTTGCTGGACACCGAGAACGACGAAAACCTAATCGGGCAGGTCAGCAGCCGCGCGTACAGCCTCGACAGCAAGGGACGCATACGGCTGCAAAGCAAGCGCGGTATTTCGGATTCGCCCGACGAAGCGGACGCGCTCGCGATGACATTCGCGCCACTGCAATCGCAGCTGCAGATGAAGATATGGGTTTAATTTAACAAAGTAGATAGGATGGGATCGATTTGGGATGAGGAGGATACAAGTGGGCATTGTGAAGGACATGGGGCAGGGCTTTAGGGCGCTTTCGGCGGTCATGCGGCGGCGGCATGTTGGGCGGCATGGCAGCGCGGGCGCAGCGGCGGACAACGTTGGTGGATATACGCATGGATTTGGCGAGCTGATGGGCGGCGGTGGTTCGGACTGGGCGCAGACGGCGTTTGGCGAGTATTACCCGCGTTCGGCTATTGTGTATGCGGCGATCAAAGTGCGGCAGGATGCCATCGCGCGGCTGCCGTTGCGCGTTATGCGGCGCTTGCCGGCATCGCGAACTCGCGGACCAGGCGACGACAGCGTGAATGCGAGAGCTGCCGGCGAGCCCGTCGGCGCGGAGCATCCTCTGCAGCGGTTGTTGGACTCGCCCAACCCTTTCTGGAGCCGCAGCGACCTGTGGCGCGCGACCGAAACATACCTGTCATTGTGGGGCGCTGCGTTCTGGGGATTGGAGCGCGACGAAAACGGCGGCATCGTGGAAATCTGGCCTCTTCGCCCAGACAAGATGCGCCTCATACCGGACGAGCGCCGCTTCATCAAGGGCTTCGTGTATATGGGCGCGGGCGGTGCGCTCGTGCCGTATCTGCCGGAAGATGTGGTTTGGATGCGCTACTTCAACCCGCTCGACGAATACGCGGGGCTGTCGCCTATCGCGCCGCTGCGCCAGTCCGCCGATATGGGCATGGACGCCTTGCGAGCGAACCGCAAATTGCTGCAAAACGACAGCACGCCGGGCATCATCATCGAGATGGAAGGCATACCCACGGACGCGGAAGTACGCGACTTCTACGCGCGCTGGGAATCGAGATTTCAGGGCGTCGAGAAGACACGCAGACCGGCGCTGCTTAGCCCCGGCATGAAGGCGAGCAATCTCGGTTTCAGCCCGCGCGATATGGAGTACATCGAAAGCCTGCGCTGGAGCCTTGAAGATGTTACGCGCGTGTTCGGCGTGCCGAAAGTGATGGTCGGCGATTTGGAAAACACGACATTCTCGAACTTCAGCACGGCGCGGCGGCTGTTCTGGGAAGACACCATTGCGGCGCAGCTCGAATTCTACCGCGAGGCGCTGCAGCAGCATCTACTGCCGCACTTCGGCGGCGACACGCTGACGGTGCAGTTCGACCTGAGCGGCGTGGAAGCGCTGAAGGAGAGTGAAGAGAATAAGGCAAAGCGCCGCCGCATCTACGTGCAGGCAGGCATAATGACCATAGACGAAGTGCGCCGCGACATGAATCTGCCGCCGCTAGGGAGTTAGTCAGTATTTCAGTTTGTCAGTCGAGCAGTCCCCTTCCCTTGCCCTCGCCGACTGGGAACGGGGACTAACGGAGATTAACAGGACGGACGGGATATATGGATTTGGATATCCGCGTACAGCCCCGCGCAAGCCGCAACACAATCGAGATTGACAGCGAACGCATAAAGGTGCGCGTTACGGCAGCGCCGGAAGGCGGCAAGGCGAACGATGCGGTGGTGGCGCTGCTGGCAAAGCGCCTTCGAGTGCCTAAGAGCAGCGTCCGGATTGTGCGCGGGCATAAGTCGCGCGACAAGCGTATCCGAATTGAAGGCATATCAACTATGGATGCGCTAAGAGTCCTTCGGACGGAGCGCGGCTGACTGTGTATCATCAGACTAGCGATAAGCGCCGGAAGACAACAATGGATTGCAATGAACACTGAAGCGCAACACAGAGAGCAGATTGACGCCGCCGAGGTTTGGCGCGCGATTGGACGGCTTGAAGGACAGCAAATGCAGACGAATGAAAGGTTAGACCGTATTGAGGCTAGGCTTGATCGTCTGTTCTATCTGATTCTTGGCATAGGCGGCGCAGCGATTGCGTCAATCTGGATAACCAATCTGTTCGGCGGCTAAATCCAAACTGCGCAAGCCTATAGCAGGCGCAATAGCACGCGCTGGACAATCATCATTATGATTAGCGCGATCATTGGTGATAGGTCTAGCATGCCTATCGACGGCACCACGCGGCGTATTGGCGCGAGGATTGGCTCGGTTATGCCGTATATGATAACCACAATCGGGTTGTCCGGCGATATGTTTATCCACGAGATTAGCACTCGCCCTAGTATCGCCGCCCAGAGCGCGAAAAACAGGATGTTGATGAACTGCGCTAGATATGTGGACATTTACTTCTTCCCCAACTCCTGCGACTTGTTGTAGGCAGCGATTACTCCATCCAGCACGGCGGCGCGGAAACCTTCGCTTTCCATCACGCGCAGCGCCGCTATCGTCGTGCCGCCTGGCGAGGTCACCATGTCCTTAAGTTCCGCCGGATGCTTGCCCGTCTCTTGCACTAGCTGCGTGCTGCCCAAGACGGTCTGCAACGCCAGCCGCCGCGCCATATCGCGCGCCATGCCCAGATACACGCCCGCGTCTATCAGCGCTTCGATGAACAGGAATACATACGCGGGACCGCTCGCGCTGAGGGCGGTAGACATGTCTATCAGCTTTTCGTCCGGCACATAGACCTCGTCGCCGAGAGTGCGCAGGATGTCGCCCACGGCATCGCGCATCGACTGCGACACCGCGCCGGTCGCCGTCCACACGCTCATTCCCGCGCCGATTTGTGCCGGTGTGTTGGGCATAATGCGTATCACGGCGTCTTGCCCATTCAGCCCGCCGAGCAGCGTGTCCATAGTCGCGCCTGCCACGATGGATGCAAGCGTCTGCGTCTCCGCCATAGCGTCACCGACCGATATGAGCACTTCGGACAGCGCCTGCGGCTTGACCGCAAGTATCACCAAATCCGCGCCGTCAATGGCGTCTGCGTTGGCGGCGAATGCCTTAATGCCATGCGTCTGCGTCAGGTAGTCGCGGCGCACGGCGATAGGCTCGCCCACGCCGATGTCCTGCGGTGGCGTCAGACCGGTAGCAAGCACACCGCCGATAATCGATTCCGCCATAACGCCGCCGCCAATGAATGCTAATTTCATTTCAACGCCCCAAGGTATAATCTAAATGGTTAGGCTAAATGGTTGGACAAGATACCCGCATAACCCTGTCCGTATTCACAACGCTAACGGGAACTATCCCGTCGCTGAAAGTCGGTCTAGCCAATCCAGTTGCTGGCGATGATGGCAACGAGTATCGTTATCAGCAAGCCGAATAGCCATCGCTGGTTGCTTTCCAGCCGGTCAAAACGCTTGTCAAACCGCGCTACCATATCGCGACGCCATTCCTGTTCGTTCTCAATTTTCTGTTCCAGTGATGATAGGCGTTGCTCATTGGTTGCCATATCCGCAAGTCTTTCCGTCTATATGCTGTTAGCAAACATCGCACTGAATACTGCTAACTGAACACTGAGAAATCTTAAGGCAGCTTGCTGTCGCTGGCGAGCGACACGGCTACGCGGATGGATTCTAGCATGCTTTCCGCGTCCGCGATGCCCTTGCCCGCGATGTCGAACGCCGTGCCGTGGTCAACCGATGTGCGGATGAACGGTAGCCCTAGATTGACGCTGATGCTCTTGGCGAAGTCGTGCACCTTGATGGGGATATGCCCTTGGTCGTGGTACATCGCTAGCACGGCGTCGTAATTGCCGTCGATCGCCTGTGGGAAAACGCTGTCGGCAGGCACGGGGCCGGTGGCGTCGATACCCTCGGCGCGCGCCGCCTCCACAGCAGGCGTAATCTGCAATGCTTCTTCGTCGCCCAGCAAGCCGCCGTCGCTGGAATGCGGGTTGAGCGCCGCGACGCCGATGCGCGGTGTTGGGAAACCCCAGCGCTTGAAGCACTCGTCGGTGAGGCGCAGCTTGGCAAGCACGTTGTCCTTGGTAACATAGTCGCAAGCGATACGCAGCGAGCGGTGCGTGGTCAAATGCACGACGCGCAGCGTGTTCGCGGTGAGCATCGTGGCGACTTCCTTCGCGCCCGTCTGGCTCTGGAATATCTCCATATGCCCGATGTCGGTGTATCCGGCGAGGCTGCACGCTTCCTTATTGATGGGCGCGGTGGCGATGGCTTGTATTGCGCCGCCGCTGGCGAGTTCGCCCGCCCTGAGTATCCACTCCACGGACGCCTTGCCCGCCGCCTCTGACAGTTTGCCGTACTCGATAGCGCCGTAGTCTAGGTTTTCCAAGTCCAGCACATCGATGTTCCCGTGCTCGCCGGCGACATTCTCGACCGAGTGCGCGACCCGCGCCGTGCCGGATGCCCCGATAAGCTCGAGAGCGGCATTCATCGCGGCAGCGCTGCCCACGACAAACGGCCGCGTTTTCTCATAGACCCATTCATCCTGCAGCGCCTTCGCGGTAACCTCCGCGCCAATCCCCGCCGCATCGCCCATAGTAATCGCCAGCAGTGGCCGTTCGCTCATAAGAAGTACCTCAAGGAATGATTTACCGGATGGACAGTGTTCGATTGGTCAATAGTGTCATTATAAACATATTGCAGCGTGAATTGTGGAATAATTTTTTCATGCTAATCAATGAACGAACCTCTCCTTTGACGCGCAGG
>VXRI01000388.1:0-2450 GCA_009838595.1 Chloroflexota bacterium
GGGAAGTGGTTCAGCGAGATCAAAACTGATGACATTTAGCGCTTCTCCACCCATTCCCAAAAACGCCTGACTCGGAAATTTTCCGTTGTTCTGCAGACGTCGTGAATTTGCCAAGTTCGGTCGTATGCGCGCCTTCATCTCGGGCAATCCATGCATTCGATACCACAGCCTCAGTGCCTCATATTCGCCGTTGACAGTGTCCCTAGTACAAGATATAGTGCAGACATTATCACAAAACGCAATATATTGTATTTTGTTTATATCTTACACAAAAAATTAGTTCTATGCGCTGCCCTTACTGCGATTGCTCCAATACGAAGGTCGTGGACTCGCGAGAGTCCGGCGTTAGCATACGCCGGCGGCGCGAGTGTTCGCTCTGCGGCAGGCGATTTACGACATACGAGCGTGCGCAGATGAAGTCCATGATGGTCGTCAAGCGCGACGGCAGACGCGAGGAGTTCAGCCGCGACAAACTCTGGGCGAGCCTGACGAAGGCGTGCGCCAAGCGTCCGCTCACGGTTGGCAGCATCGACAAAGTGATTGACGAAATCGAGGCGCACTTGTCCGAGCAGAGCAAGGCGGAGTTCCCGTCGCAGTCCATCGGCGAGATGGTGATGACCAGACTGTCGGACTTGGATCAGGTCGCGTACATTCGCTTCGCCAGCGTCTATCTCGACTTCAGCGATGTGCAGAGCTTCAAGACGGAGATTGACGCGCTGCTGGAGACCGACACGATGCGCAACGGCAAATCAAGCATCAACCAGCTCGCGCTGTTGGACGGCGATGGCGGGCATAGGCAGACGGGTGGCTCCGGATGATGTCGCGTTCAACGGCGCGACGCTTCATTGGCACAGTTCCCGCGAAATACTAACCTTCGTACTCAAATAATTCCGGCAAGGGCATGCCATCTAATGTAAGACGATTTCACACCAACGCAGTGAAGAATCTGAAGCTGCGCGCAAACCTGTTCCGGGTTTTAGATTTCGCGCTTCGCTTGAAATGACAGGAATACATCGCTTTTGTGAAATCCGCGGCGATGGTTGAGGTTGCGCTGGAAGGGCAAATGTTCTATTATAGCGCACATCTGGCACACATATTCTAATTATGCTAGGACTAGGACATGTTAAAGGAACGCAACACAAACGGTTCTGACGGTGGTTACTCGCAGCAAGCGGCGCGCGATGCCGACCTGCGGCAGGCGCTTGCAGAGCATGGCATCGCCAGCGAGCATATCAACGAGGCGCTCGCCCAGCTGAATGCCCTCGCGGCTGCGCCTGCGAACGGCGCGGCAACCGAGAACGGCAACGGCGCATACGGCGGTGCTTCACGCAATGGCTCTGCCGCCAACGGCGCGGCGCTGTCCGAGAACGCACGCATCATCATGCAGCAGCGCTACCTGATGAAAGGCGACGACGGCGAGCCGGTCGAAGACCCGGACGGGCTGTTCCACCGCGTCTCGAACGCAGTGGCGCAGGGAGAAATGCCGGAAGCGCGTAAGGTTTGGGCACGCCGCTACTACGACTTGATGGCTTCGCTGAAGTTTCTTCCGAACTCACCGACACTGGTCAACGCGGGCACTGGCGGCAGAGGCTGCCTGTCCGCATGCTTCGTGGTGTCGCCCGACGACAATATGAACTCCATCATGCAGGTCGCCAGCGACGCCGCGATGATAGAAAAGTGGGGCGGCGGCATCGGCTTCGGTTTCTCACGCTTGCGTCCCAGACGCGACCGCATCGCTACCACGCACGGCGAGGCTTGCGGCCCCATCGCGGTGATGAAGCTATACTCGTCCGTGGGCGCGACGCTCACGCAAGGCGCGTTCCGGCTGGGCGCGCACATGGGGCAGCTTAGCATCACGCACCCCGATGTGCGCGAATTCATCCACTGCAAGGACAGCGACGACACGCTGCAAAACTTTAACATATCGGTGCAGATTACCGACGACTTTATGCGCGCCGTGGCCAACGATGAAGATTGGTCGTTCTACAACCCGCGCGATACGGGCGAGGGACCGGCGAATGAACAAGCAGGCATAGTTCGCGCGCGTGACCTGTGGCGCGAAATCTGCGAATCCGCGTGGAAGACCGGCGACCCCGGCGTGGTCTTCATCGACCGGGTGTGGGACACGCAGCCCAACCCGCAGATGGGCGACATCCAGACGAGCAACCCTTGTGGCGAAGAATTTTTGGAGAACTATGGCAACTGCTGTCTTGGCTCTATCAACCTTGACAAGCATGTGACCGCCGGCGGCTTCGACTACGACAGCCTCGAAGACACGGTGCGGACGGCGGTACGCTTCCTCGACGATGTTATCGAAGTCAACCAGTTCCCGATGCCGAAGCTGCGTGAGGTGAATCTCGCCACGCGGCGCATCGGGCTGGGCGTGATGGGCTGGGCGGACGCGCTCATCCGCTTGGGCGTGCCATATGACTCGCCGCGCGCGCTGCAGC
>VXRI01000388.1:2460-5131 GCA_009838595.1 Chloroflexota bacterium
CTGCAGCTCACCGAAGAGGTGGCGGGTTTCATTAACAAAACGGCGTGGGACGAATCCGCGCAGCTAGCCGCAGAACGCGGTCCGTTCCCCGAGTACGAAAACTCCGCGCTCAGGACTCGTGGCTTACCGCCCGTTCGCAATTCCAGCGTCATAACCATCGCGCCAACCGGCACGATAAGCCGTCTTGCAGACTGCTCGTCCGGCATCGAGCCGCACTTCGCCAACGCGTGGTGGTCGAATGTGCTGTGGAAGGGCAGCGACGGCGCAGGTGAAGCGGGCGAGCGCCTGCTGGACGCGCCGAAGTCGGTCTGGGAAGCATTACGAGAGCGTCTGGACGACGAAGAGCAGGTACGCGCCGTGCTGGAACAGCTCGCTGACGCGCCCGACGACGCAGAGCGCATATTCACCGAGAACGGCATCGACCCGGCGCACTTCCGCACCTCCATGCTCATCAGCCCGGAGGCGCATGTGCGGATGCAGGCGGCGTGGCAAAAGTATGTAACGAACTCGGTATCGAAGACCATCAACATGCCCAACAGCGCCACCATCGAGGATGTCGAAGATGCCTACTATCTGGCATGGCAGACGGAATGCAAGGCGGTTACGGTGTATCGCGACGGCTCCAAGTCGATGCAGGTATTGGAGACCGGCAAGGATTCCGATACTGCGGACGCTGCCGTCGCGGAAGACGCGAATATGGACAAGAACGGCTTCCTCGTGCCGCGCGAGCGTCCTGCGGCGGTGCTGGGCATAACGGAGCGTGTGCGCACCGGACACGGCACGATGTATGTAACCGTGAACTTCGACGACGACAACAAGCCGTTCGAGTTGTTCACCGCCATCGGCAAGGCGGGCGGCAGCGAGCCGGCGCACCTTGAAGGACTATCGCGCATGGTGTCGCTGTGCCTGCGCTCCGGCATCGATCCGAACGCGATAATCTACCACCTAAGCGGCATCACATCCGAGCCGATGTGGGACAACGGCGTGCTAATCCGCTCGGCGGAAGATGGCGTGGCTCATGTTCTGAAGAAGCACCTGAACGGTCCGAACAACCCGGGTGAAGTTGGCGCGAAGAACGACGGCGTGGCGCAGCTGGGCTTGTTCACCACGCCGAAGTTCGCCGAATCCGGCGCGGCGTATGCGCCGAGCGCAGGGCAAGCGGATGCGGTGCAGCCAAGCGGGGACTATCAGCGCATGCATCTGCGCGCCGACTGCGCCACCTGCCCTGGGCGCGTAATCCACCAAGAAGGCTGCATGCGATGCTTGGATTGCGGCTATACGAAGTGTGAGTAGGGAGTAGCGCGGACAAACCGAGGCGGAAAGGATACATGGGATATGAGGCTCCGAACTCCCAATCCGCAGTGTTCAGGGACTGTTCGCTTCGCCTCTTTTATAGATAAGAGTAGATAAAAGAAGAGGGACGGATTTTCGCGTCTGCCCCTCTTCTTTGCGATGAGATATTTCTTTCTAATCTAACGCAGGGATTTCAGAAATCCTCTAATGCTCTCGCGCTCACTATCGAAGTTGTCAAAAGTAACATCACAGACTGCGTACAATTGCGACCTTACTTTGCGGGACAATTTGCTTGAATCGCGGAAAATTGCGGCATGTCGCCCCCTGGTTTCTTGATCATTAAAGCGATATGCCGTAATGGTTGCGTCCCTAGCTTGTACATTGCTAGCTGGCGCATGCACAAACAAAGGGGAATCCATCCCATTCACCATGCAATCGACGACATAGTTGCCTACCGAGTCCCAAGTAGCGTCATGCCAATTGAAATGAAGTCTCCCCTGTGGTAGAGACTCTCTAATGAGTTCGGCGAATTCTTTTTTGAACTCCTTCATCGGCATCAATCCGCTCTTGGCAGGCCCCGAGATGGCAGGCGCAGGAGCGAAACTCCTGACTTCTTCAATGTCGTCAAAGTGCGACGCAAGTTCAGGCGATGCGGGCGCGCCCTCGGAATAACCTAGTTCGTCAACCAATAGTAATGAGTGAACAAAATCAAACAGCGCTTCACCGTATTTGAAATCGTTCATCGGAAGAAACAGTTCACCGTTCTCATTCTGGGCTTGCGACAGCGCCAAGGCATCGGCTATCTTTCTTTGGCGTGCGGGCTCTTCCAATTCCTCTTCGCTCAGTCGCCAACTCAAGCGCATCAGGGCGCTTCCTTCGTCCGACAGCGCCCAACCAGAGCCATGCTGTCGCAACGCAATTGTTGGTCCATCGCCGTCTCCATAAACGAAAGGTGTTGCGATGTAGTGCTTGCCTGTCCGATTCGTTACTATGTACACCGACTCGCATATCTGCGCCTGCAGCGCGCGTTCAAGTTCTTGGAATGGCATTGTTATCCCTCCACGAATGGACTGGGGAGATTGGTGTCGTCAGCATTATCGGATGATTGCAGACGGATGTCGGTTCGAAAGCACTCCCACGCGCCCTTGAGGTCTTGGTATCGCTCTGTCTCTTCCGCGTATCCTTCGGCATCCGCTCTACGAAGTCTCTGGTAACGCTCAGTAGCTATGTGGATATGCGGTTTGTAGTCAATTCGGTTACCTTCAATCCTGTTGCGATGAGGATGATTGCCTCCATCATATCGCAAGAGATTGATTTGTCTCCCTACCACAGCCCTAATTGCCAGGATAACCGAAAAATTGTTGGGATGTTCAATGCC
>VXRI01000196.1 GCA_009838595.1 Chloroflexota bacterium
TCTGTGCGCCCCGGGTATTTTCCCTGCGCTGTTTTCGACCCCATGATCTTCTTCCAACAGCACTTTAGTCAGCGCCCGACCATTGTCGGGCGGCGCGAAGAGTACGCCGTGTTGTCAATGAAAGGCTTCAGACCGAGATGCTGTTCCCACATGCCTACGACAGCCTGGCAGACCTCGATGGACGTGCCGTTACCTGCCGGGCAGTAGTACTCGAACTCAAAGCCGGGCTCCACGCCGGATTCGGCGAGTTTCTGTCTGGCTATCTCCGGGTCGAAATGCGCCGCCCACTTGTCCTTGTATTCGGGATGCGTCTGGTGGAAGGCGATGCCGCCGCCATGTCCAGTGCCATATATCGCGCCGCCGTAACCGGAGACGATGGTCTCGCCGATGAGGTCGCGGTCAATGGCGTATATCAGAGCCTCGCGGAAAGCCTTAGCCTTCATCATGTGCTCGGTTTCGTAGGAGAACTTATCCGTGTCGTTGTAGTCGAATCCGATTGCATCACAGCCCGACCCGAGTGCGCCATTCGGGTTTGAACGGTCAGCGTCCGCGCATTCAATGCGTGGGTCGCCGATCCACGGATGACTATCGTCAGGATAGAATCCTTCTCGAAGCTCAACCGGGTCGCCCGTCTGCGGGTCCTTGTACGACCAGTAGTTGCCCGCCATGTATATGAACTGACCGAGAATCTGGTTCAGCCCGTCGTGGAACTTAAAGCCTTCGCTCTGCAAGTCTGCGACATCTTGAATGGATACCATCGAGATGTCTGCCTGTCCTGTCTGCAGCAGCGCCGTGCGCTGCGCCGCCTCGCTTGCCTGCCGCAATTTCAGGAACGCGAAGTTCGGGTTGTTGTTCCAGTGATCAACGCGAGAGGTGGCTTCGATAAGCTCGTTGGGACGCCACTCTTGCACATAGAACGGGCCAGTACCGTGCGGTGTAGTCAGAATGTCGTCGCCGATTTCGTCGTACAGCGCCTTGGACACGACACCGATAGCGTCGCCGCACATGCTTGAGATGCCCGCGCCGCCGCCGTTCAGCCAGTCTGCGATGTAGTTGCGGAAGTGTCCCTTCAGGGTGTACTTGTCGGTCGCTTCCCAGAGCTTGAACCAGTCGCCTGCCTCACCCGCGTTGGAGTGGGTCGCTGCCGGGTTGTTAGAGCCTGCATCGTTGAACGACCATGCCGCGTCCTCAGCCGTGAATTCCGAGTGCCTTCCGTCCGCCACATAGAAGTCAACGCCTTCGCGCAGGCTGACAGTCACGGTGCCCTGATTGTCAGGATCGTCGAAGTTCGGCGGCAGATCGTACTCCCAGCTCAACGCCAGCATAGGCGCTTCGCAGGTCTCGTCCGACACCTTGCCCTTGCCGCCATCGCCCGCTGTGTTGGGTTCCCAAGTAACCAGAAGCTCTTGGAAGCCATAGTAGTAGTTCATCATATTGTCGGGCCAGGTCGCCTTTTCGTTCCGATAAAGGGGAGACCCAACATTGTCCAGCACCACGGTGAGGGTAGCGCCTTCGCCGGATGTCGGAGCGGGGGCTTCTTGCGCTGGCATAGCCGTTGCCGCCGGAGCGGGCGCTGCCGGAGCGGGCGCTTGCGCCGCCGGTGCGGGTGCTTGTGCTGCCGGTGCAGGCGCTGCCGATTCTTCGGGCGCGCCGCCGCAAGCAATCGCTGCAAACGCGATTATCGCCGCCAATGGCAGCAACCACAAGAACCTTCCCTTCTTGCCTTGTGTCATTTCTCTTCCCTCCAAGTATTCAAATGTCCCTGACTTGTAGTTGATTGTTGCACCCATTCCAGAATTCAGGTCATACTATTCTAATCGCCCGCGCAATGTCAACTTGATCACGCGTACCCAGTTTTGAACAGGGCATAGAAAAGGTCGGACACTCAGAGAAGATAAGAGTTGAAACACACCCTTTTTCTATCCAACTACGGAATGGACACCCTTTCGGCGCAGACCACGCTGATGCCCCACATCATAACGTCAGCGCGCATCAAGGGAATGATGTCGATAATGATAGACCGGTCTGACTTAGACAGTGGCATCAACCGCCTGTTCGCAGCGGTGTGTTTCAGGCAAAGGGAACTGCCGCTGTTGAGCCGGGTGTCCCGTCCGGAGGAACTGAACCCATCGCAGAACAGGCTGGAAGAGATATTCATTCGCAGACCGGTTACTCACTTGCCCACGACGGTACGCCCCCTGATACTGGCTGACAGAGGATTCGGACGGGAAAGTCTGCTGCTGTTTATGCAAAGATTGCCCACGCTCACACGATGCCTTGTGGATTATGTAGGCAGGCTCAAATGCGATGTGATAGTGCGCACTGACGATTTCAGGGGCAGACTGCGAGGCCATCCTTTGAGAAAGAACCGTACCGCCACGACCAGCCTAGTCCTGTTCCGGGGCGCGCAACATGCCCAAACGTAGTATCTCGCCACTTCCTTGTCTGATCCGAAGTTGGCGGTGAAGACGTATCGGCGGCGCATGTAGCCTGAAGATGGCAAGCAGCGCTTTGACCTAGATTCCACGACCGTTACCACATCAAGCCGCCTTCTGCTGGGAGTTCTTATTGCCTGTGTCGCACTTATGAGCGATGGGACACATATCGTTGCAGAAAGGTGTTGAAATAGACGAAGGATTGAAAAACGAGATCCTCGTAGAATTGGAAGTGTTACAAACAGGTCTAACGGAAGGTCTCGCCAGACTAATCGTAGAACTTGTGGAGCAGTCAGTCCCGAGCGACCTGTGCTCGTCGCTTCGAGCAGTAGTGTCATGCAGATGGCAACGACAGCCCCAATGGTAACTCCACTACTGGGCAGCGCGCCTAGTTCATCACCCTAAAATGTCCCGCGTGACAGGATGACCTTGGATGCTCAAGCCCAACGCGCTTGCGAGCGCGACCACCACTATATCCCTAGAGTCGAACCCGTCGCGCCGGATAGTCTGCCAACCGCTGACGAAGAACATTCCCATGGCGAGTATCAGGTGAGCGTCCAACACAGGGCAGGGCGGTTAGCAGAATGGTAGTGAATTTCGAGAAGAATGCCAGCACCACAATACCTGAAATCAGGCTGAAAACCACCATTAGTTAGTATCGCGAATATACCTGTCTCATCCGTAGAGATTGAAGATGCCGTAATGGCAATGAACATTGCCGCTACCAGGCGAGCGCGATGTGTCCCACGCCGAATCGTTGTAGTCGGAACGATTGCAACGCTGTGATGGACGCACATATCAACATCGCTGCGAAGACGCTTCACACCATGTTAGGTAGTTGTCGCCCAGCCCCAAATATCCAACCGCGATCGCCACATTCAGCACCGTCGGCGCAAATACGAGCGATGCACCCCGAAATCCGGCCAGCAATGCAACAATTGAAGGACATGCATCCTCGGGCTCATACCTTACGGCCGTTCTGCATTCCCGACTGTTATTTTTTATTCGCCGACCTATCACTCTTGGAGACAGCACTCCGAGAACCTCATCACATATACGCACACATACATAACCTACCGCAAATGTCGCGTGCATATTCCGCGGGACGTCTTCTACCCTCCGCTCCCATCTAAAACCTGTCAGGAGCCTTGACTGACCCTGAGAATGGAACAGACCCGCGATATAGTACGAAGTCGCTGCCTGTTGTGCGCCTTTCCCGTGTGATGTAAAATACACGCTGATGTATAATTATGGATACACCCACACACGGCGTGAAGGTGTCTAACCACGAATTAGAGTATCAATTCGACTGAAAACTACTCACTGGAGGGAGCAAGAATGGCTAATGATGTTGCCCAGATTGCCCACCTGATGCGCCGCGCAGGTTTCGGCGCTTCACGGGCGGAGTTGGACGAATTGGCAGAGAAGGGTTACGAGGCGGTCGTCGATGACCTTGTGAATCCGGAACGCTTTCCGGATCTCGAAGAGGACATCTGGAAGCGATACAACCTCGAACTGAGCTACACTGACTCTTTGCCCGCGCATACCGGACGCTGGATATACCGCATGGTCAACTCGGAGCGGCCGCTTCAGGAGAAGATGGCACTTCTCTGGCACCATGTATTCGCCACCGCTTGGTACAAGGGCGAGCACGTGCCGTCCATCGTCCGCCAAATCGAGACATTCCGCGAAGTCGGCTTGACTGATATGCGGACAATCCTGCTCGAGCTCGCAAAAGACCCGGCGATGAACTATTGGCTGGACAACTGCGAGAACCACCGCGGCGAGCCTAACGAGAACTGGGGCAGGGAATTGCTTGAGCTGTTCTCGATGGGCGTCGGGCACTACTCCGAAGAGGACATCAAGAACGCGTCTCGCGCATTCACCGGCTGGACATTCACTCAGCCCATACCGCTGTATCCCTTCGGCAGCTACGACGCTGAGTTCCTCTATGTTCCTGAAGACCACGACGAATCCGAGAAGACCTTCTTGGGTGAGACCGGCAACTTCAACGGCGAGGATATTATCGACATCATCGTGCGTCAGCCCGCCACGGCAGCGTTCATTTGCCGCCACATCTACAATTTCTTCGTCGCGGACGAGCCGCAGGTGCCCGCATGGGAACTCGAGCCACCGCGCGACCCTGAGGCGATGGAGATTCTCATCAGCGCCTACTTCGAGAACAACGGCGAAATTCGCCCCATCCTGCAGACGCTCTTCAACTCCGCGTTCTTCAAGGAAGCGATGTTCAAGAAGGTGAAGAGCCCGTCCGAACTCGTCGCCGGCACTATCAAGCTTGTCGGCACTTACAAGTTCCCTCAGCCGAATGAGAACATTGGCGCGCTCAGCGCTGCGACCGGCGTGATGGGGCAGCAGCTGATGAACCCGCCAACGGTCGAAGGCTGGCACACCGGACACGAATGGATTGACGGCGGCACGCTCAACGAGCGCATCAACTTCGCAGTCAACCAGCTCAACGACCTGTCAAAGCCCGGCGTGCAGGACATCGTTTCCCGCATGGGCGATAGTAGCGAAGACGGCAAACTGGCGCCGGAGCAGTTCGTCGAAATGTCGCTCGAACTCGCCGGTCATGTCGCTGTTGACGACGCAACCCGTGAAGGCTTGCTGCGTTACGCAGAAGCGGCCGGTCCCCTCGAATTCGATACCGAAGATGAGGCGA
>VXRI01000156.1:0-2253 GCA_009838595.1 Chloroflexota bacterium
CTACTAGGCGACACGGACTTTGATATGACAACCACTGTACAGACTGAGCATCCTGTCACCCGCTTCCTTGAAATGCAGACCGGGGATCGGGCGAAAATGAGCAAGCTGCGAACCGACACGCGAGCAGCACTTTACGAAGCCGCCAGTCGGCGCCCCGATCTGGAGCCTTACTTAAAGCCCTGGAACGAGCACATAACTACTACGGTCGCCGCGCTCTTCGCAAAGCATCCGAAGTCCGCCGAGTCAGGCAACATGGGCGCGCATATGCGCGCGCTTGATCCGAACTTGGCACGAAAGTCGACCAAAGCTCATTTTGACCGGCTGCGACGGATGCGCTTGGACGCTCTCTTACAGCAATTGCCGCACGAGATCGCTCGGTTGAAATCGGCCGCTATCGCGGTCAACTGGCACCAGTTGATGTACGACATACATTACTGGGATCACCCTAAGCACTTCGTACAGCGCCAGTGGATGCGCGGCTTTTTTCTGTCAGTTCAATCGGGACCTACATCTGAGTCAACAGGAGAATGCCGCATATGACCATCATCCAGTGCCACGTTATCGACAGTTACGCGCCGGAGAATCTCAACAGCGACAGAGATGGCTTTTCCAAAGACACGCACTATGGCGGCGCGATGCGCGCGCGCATATCCAACCAATGCGCCAAACGCGCCGTACGCAAATCCGATGAATTCCAGAATGCCATTCAGGGGATGATCGCCATTCGGACCAAGCAACTGATTCCGCGGCTTATTGAAGAGCTGGTGGAAAAGGGCGTTGACCGTCAATGGGCGGAACAACATGCCCCCCGTTTGGTCAGCGGTGTGCCACTGGACAAGAAAAGAAGGGCGCTCTACGCGCAAAGAGCGTCGCAAGAGGACGGTGAGTTTGAAACCAACGTCCTTCTCTACATCAGTCGGTCCGAAATCGACGAGCTTCTTAATCAACTTGCGGAATGGGGCAGCCGAAGTGAATCGCCAGAAGACGCTGAGCTGAAGCAGTGGGTAAGAAATTTCAGTAAACGTAAAGCGGGGCGGACCTCCGCTGCAGAAATCGCCCTTTTCGGACGTATGCTGCCAGACAACCCTCAGCAAGACATCTTTGCAGCTTGCAGCGTCGACGATGCCTACTCTACCCATCCAGTCAAAACCGCGGATGTAGATTTTTTCACTGCCGTTGATGACTGATCACCGGAGGACATGAAAGGCGCAAGCATGATGGGGCAACAGTATTTCAATTCCGCCACCTACTACCGTTATGCCGCTATCCACTGGGAGCAGTTGCTGCAGAACTTTGAGGGAAAGGATGACTCCCCTGCTGAGGCTGTGCGCGCTTTTCTCTGGGCGTTTGCTTTGGTCGTGCCTTCCGGGAAGAAAAAGTTCGTAGGCATTCGACATATGCCGGACTTTCTTCTGATTGTCATAAACCCGGACAACGGCGCGCCAACACTGGCCAATGCCTTTGAAAAACCGCTGCGCGCCACGGAGTATGGCGGATACGCCGAACCGTCCATTATGGCCTTGTGCAAGTTCTGGGATCAGTATCGCGTGGTTGTCGACGACAGCAGTCCTGTTGTGTTCGTACTGAATCCAAAAGGATACGAGCTGCCATCAGCGGAATTACAAGCCGCCCAGGTCAAGAGCCTGCCGGAGTTGGTCGACATGACGACCAACCAACTCTGAGCGGTGTAGCACATGGCGACTTTGCACTTACGCATCTGCGCGGCTATGCAGTCTTGGGGTACAGATAGTCACTTCGACTATCGGTGTACCGACAGCGCGCCATCCAAAAGCGGCATCATCGGTCTCGGATGCGCCGCCCTCGGTTGGCCTCGTAACGCAGATATCTCCGACCTGCGCGCGCTGCGAATGGCCGTGCGAATCGATCGGCCGGGCATGATCATGTGTGATTTTCAGACGGCGGGCATCGATGGAATCTATAAGGTTGACGGTACGGTCAATCGCGAGAATGTGATCGTGTCAGACCGGTTCTATTTGGCGGATGCCAAGTTTCTGGTTGGCCTGGAAGGTGATCCACGTCTTTTGACCGAGCTGCAAGCCGCCATTAGGCAGCCGCAGAGGCCTCTATTTTTCGGACGCAGGAAATATACGCCAGCGGAGCGCGTCTACCTGGAGGATGGACTCCAAGATACCGACCTGGTCAGCGCCTTGTCGGCTTATCCCTCTCTCGATTCCCTCGGCCCGCAGCCCGAAACGCTACAACTGCTGATTGAAGACGACAACGGGCCTATAG
>VXRI01000156.1:2263-5089 GCA_009838595.1 Chloroflexota bacterium
GGCCTATAGTGCGGAATGATCAGCCTATCTCGTTTCAGCCGCGGCGCTACATACGACGGCGCATCCTCAGTCTGTTCGTACCCAATCCAGCTTATTTGGAGGAGGTCTAATCGTGTTTCTCTCACAGCTGCACATAAACCGGCATCATGCCTTGGCACAGCGTGACCTGGGTGATCGCCACGAATTGCATCGTACCGTGCTCAGCGCTTTTCCCAAGCAGATATCAGCTGATGAGCGGGTCCTGTTTCGCCTGGAGATTGACCGCAGGCGACCCTGCGCGATCGTTCTGATACAGTCACAGACTCTGCCCAATTGGGGAACATCCAGGCGACCCAACGAACCAGGTTATCTGCTTCAACCGCCTGAAACGCGCGCTATACAGCCGCAGATCAAGGACGGTATGTGCTTGCTCTTTCGCTTGCAATCTAACCCGACGGTCAAGTGGGACGGCAAGCGTCACGCCATCTTTGATGATGATAGATTGATAGAATGGCTGCGCCGCAAAGGTGAGGCGCATGGTTTTGCGGTTGATCCACGGCATGTTCGTATCGTGAAACCAGGAAAGGCTTATGGCAAAAGGGGGCGACAGACCTGGCATGTGGTGCAGTTTGACGGCCTCTTGGAAGTTGTCGGAGCGGAGGCTTTTGCCAGCGCTTTGCGTGACGGCATAGGGAGTGCCAAAGCCTTTGGCTGTGGATTGCTCTCCGTGCCTTACCCGTTGGCAGAGACAGTTGCGGAAGCATATTCCCCACGGGCGTGGGGGTGAACCGGGTGTATTCGTCACCGTTATAATGTGCCATACGCATTCCCCACTGATGTGGGGGTGATCCGGGCCAAGGCTCGCCTTCGTTGATATTAGCGAAGTATTCCCCACAGACGTGGGGGTGGCGAGAACAAGACCGATATATCTAGTGTTCTAGCGGCTTATCTAGCAACGCCAAAAGCGGCGAAAACAGCCAAAATTGCAAAATTCGGGGGTACTTAAATACCCTGCAGCACCTCAAAATCGCTCTACGCGGCTCCTGGAGCGCCGTAATCCACGCAAAATGCCTACGTCCAATAACCATCGCTTCCATGCCAAGCGGCACCACTCCCTTAAAAATGACCGCCTCGCCTATGCAATACCGTGGAGACCCGTCACGCGCACACCGGCGACGCGACTAGGCGCGCCGCCCGCCACCCATTCGGCCTTCATTGACTGTCTGATTAGAACTGTTACACTGTCTATGAACGTCCTATTGGGGAGCGACAGATGGAAACCTACTCCGTTAAAAACGCTCAAAATAGCCTGAACCAACTGGTGTCGGATGCGCATAAAGGTAAGACGATCGTCATGACCGCAGAAAATGGTTGGGCGGTAAAGCTCGTTCCGACTCCGATAAGGGCTAAAAAGCCGCGCAAAGCCGGAAGCGCCCGCGGCCAGGTATGGATGTCCGACGACTTTGATGATCCCCTGGAAGACTTCGCCGACTATATGGAATGAGTTTCCTGCTCGACACGCACGCCTTTCTTTGGTTCGTCAACGACCATAGATCGCTTAGCCCAACAGCGAAAGACATCATTGAGGATCAACAGAGCCTCATCTCCGGAATCAGGGCATCGAGATCCGTTCGACCGCATGATTATCGCGCAAGCCATTTGCCATGACTTAACCATCATTACTCGCGACGCTGCGTTTAGCGACTACCCAATCCAACGCATTTGGTAGCCCCGCACATCTATCCTGGAATACCATGCATTGATCGTAGCTCTGGCGCCGGGGCCGTGCCGGATGATGTGGACAACCACGTCAAGTATATTTGAGGCAACACTATGGCATTAGAAATTCGAGAACACATTAAATTACGAGGGGATAACCCGCTGGATGCGACAGTCGCCGGGACCCATTACAAAGCCTATCTGGTAGCAAACCTGTCATTGAACGATGGCCCGCAGGCAGCCGCCGAGCACTACCGCATACCGCTGGCAGCTGTATATGGCGCGCTGGTCTTCCACTGCGACAACGAAGCCGCCATCGATGAGGCGATCCGCGAAGCGCGTGAACTCGGAGAGCAGTTGGGCGCCCGCTCTATGGATATGCCTAACTGATCCGCGAAGTCAAGCATCCGATTTCCCAAGCATATAGGCAGCCGAGGTAAGCAGGCTGACGATTAGGTAGGGAAAGTTGCGTTGAACAAAGCGAAGCCGAAGCCTACAGCGGCACCGCGCCGGACGAGTTGGCGGGTGAAAGCAAAAATTATCGCCTGCGTCTGTCTATAGCCCAAACATGGTCCTCATCTGTCAACATGGCGTTCCTGTAAAGGAACGCTGCGCTCAATGCCGTTAGGCTCGGCGACGGGGTAGTTTGCTGCCGCTAGTGGGGCTGCTTTTGTTCTTTACATTGACGATTGCAACAATGCACTCGGCGAATAAGCGCGCCATGTGCAGGACAATGGGGTTCGACGAATTTACGCCGCTAATCTGTCGGTGAGTGAGTGACTGTTTGATATATATGTGCCTGACAAATCATATTATGTACAACGCGATTGTGGATGAGAAGTAACGACAAAATGAGCCCGCAAAGCTTCTGGCTTTGTTTGACGGCTTTCTGGGTCACACAGAATTGTCATTTTTCTACTGGGACAAACTAATGCACGGAGTCAATCGATGATGGACAGCAGCAATAACAACATGGCTAGCAACTTCAGTCAACTGGTCGAATGCCCTCGCTGCGGGAACCGTTTCGAGCTAAGCGAAACTTTCCGTGCCCAATTCGAAGCGGAGAAGCGTAGGGAAATCGTTATTGCATTGAGTGACAACGAGGCGAAAATCCGCGCCCAAGTTGAG
>VXRI01000029.1 GCA_009838595.1 Chloroflexota bacterium
CGCTCGCACATCAAGAACTTGAAGCCTCAGAAGCTCCAGCACATGCAAATTCGCGCGGGCGGCACGGTCGGCGGTGTCTGCGCAGCGAAGGTGTCCGAGGCGGAGGCGATGGTTGACGGCGGGATTGACGATATTCTCATTCCTAATCAGGTCGTAACGCCCGACAAGATTGAGCGCCTGTGTTCTCTGGCGCGGCAGGCGAAGATGATGGTTGCCGCCGATAACACGGATAATTTGCAGGCTATCTCGGACACGGCGAGCGCGATGGGCGTGTCCGTCGGCGTGGTCATAGAAGTGGACACTCAGATGGAACGCGCCGGCATTCGCGCGACAGAGCAGGGTGTAGTGCTTGCCAAGTTCGCCGATTCGTTACCCGGCATCGATTTCAAGGGGGTGATGAGCCATCAAACGCTGCCCGGCCAGCCCGACCGCGAAACTCGTTTCATCGAAGGTCCGCGATTTATCCAGAAGACGCTCGATGTAAAGGAAGCCATAGAAGCAGAAGGAATCGCAGTCGAGGTGGTGTCGGCTGGCGAGAGCTGGACATACGACATCTGCCCGACTATCCCCGGTGTAACCGAAGTCGAGGGCGGCACATACGCGCTTATGTCGCACGCCTACGCCTACATGGACGAGTTCGAGTTCGCAGGCAAGATTCTTGGCACAGTAACCAGTGCGCCGCGTCCGGGCGTCGTCATCGGAGACACGGGTTCGCGCTGCCTAGCATCGCCAAGCGGGGTGCTACCCGAAATCGTCGGTATCGAAGGTGTGCGTGTAGATTCGCTGGGGCCTAACCACATCGTGCTGAAATCAGAAGGCGAAATGCCGCTAAACATAGGTGACAAGTTCCATCTCATTTCGGGACAGCAAGACATAATGGTCAACCGCTGGGACCAGTTCATCGGCGTGCGCAACGGTAAAGTGGAGGCAGTCTGGGACATCACCGCGCGCGGCTGCCACAACTAGGCGGAGCGTGATAGGCAACCATCTGCAATCCGATGCGGGAATTCGAAGATTGTGACGTCCGCCGTGGCGTCCTACTGGACTTCGATGAGAGTCCCATCGCCGCAAGGCATCCCGATTTACCCGCTCTTGGCATACCGATATTGTATGATTCCGAGGGCAATCTCATCGGTTTGCATGATAGAAGGCTTGCGGGAGTTCAAGGCTTGGGCGGGCTTTGAGCTGCCTAATGTTGATTAAGAACAGCCTGAGCGACACAGGCAGTCTAAAATGAAAGCTATAAGCAATCCATGAGCCTCAGCAAGCGTTTTTTTGCCGCATGGTATGACCTACTGAATTCGGGCGTCGAGGGGCGTGTCGTGCCGTATCGTAGGTTGACCGCGGGTGTTGCGCACGGTAATGTGCTCGAAATTGGCGGCGGGACCGGCGCCAATCTGCCGTTCTATCCGCCCGATGCCAGCATCACTTTTATTGAGCCTGACCCGCATATGATCAGGCGGCTCAGGCGTTCCATCCGCAAGCAGGGGCGGCAGGCGGCTATCGTTCAACGATACGGCGAGAGCCTTCCCTTTGCTGCCGGTAGTTTCGATGCGGTCGTAACTACGCTGACCCTTTGCATGGTGAGCGATGCCGATGCCGTAATTCGAGAAACGCGGCGCGTGTTGAAGCCGGGCGGCAACTATTTATTCTACGAGCATGTCGTATCGCCGAGAAGTCGCGGACGTTGGTGGCAGCACAAGCTCAACCCCACGTGGAAGCGCTTGACTACGGGCTGCAACCTCGATCGGGATCTTACGGTGTCCATTTGCAGCGCAGGATTTGCAAACGTAGAGTTTGAGGCATTTGACCTGTCGGTGGGATTGCCGGTTACGATTCCCAACATTGTCGGTGTTGCAAAAGCATGATGCACTTGTCAACACGATTGAGCCATTTGGAAGGTACCGATGTCTGCTGCTGACTGCCTCCCGGAGTGGCGGGACGACACGGGCAGCCCCGTTACCCGAATGCCGGATGCCGTTCATATCGCCGCAAGTGGCATTGTTTATAATGGCAAGGGCGGAGTATTGCTGGAGAATCGCGCCGACAACGGCTGGTGGGGACTTCCCGGCGGTCATGTCGATGTCGGCGAATCTGTTGAGCAGGCAGCAATCCGGGAAATCCTGGAAGAGACCGGAATCAGAACGCGGGTCAAGCGTCTGGTGGGAATATATTCTGACCCTAAATTCAACGTAATCGGCGCATACTCGGACGGTCTCATTCATTTCGTTGTGATGATATTCGAATGCGAATATCTGTCCGGTGATTTGGAGGTGTCGAACGAAAGCGCTGATGTTCGCTATTTTCCTGTACGCAATCTACCTGCCAAAACGTTGCTTTGCGATGTGCAGGCAATAACCGACGCCCTTGAAAATCGGATTCAGCCGTTTATTAGATAAGGAGGAACAATAATGGATTTCGAGCGAGTTCGTCCGTTCTTGGAGACACATCACAGAGGTGTCATAGCTACGCAGAGGCCTGACGGCGCCGCGCATTCCAGCATTGTCGTCTGTGGCGCGTATGAGGGCAAGGCGGCGTTCGTGTCCGTCTATCCGCGCTCGCAGAAGATTCGCAACCTTCGGCGCAACCCCAATTGTACAGTGCTCTGCGTGACCGAAAATTGGCGCGAGTGGGTGTCAGTCGAAGGGCAGGCGACGCTCTACGACTATAGCAATATGGACACCGAGGATGCCCGCGTGATGCTACGCTCGGTCTATATGGCGTGCAGCGACACCGAGCACCCCGACTGGGAAGAGTACGACCAGGCGATGATTGACCAGGAAGCGGTCATCGTGCTAGTCGAACCGAAGCGCATCTACGGTTTGCTTCGCAGTTAGCGGACGCGCCGATATGTTATAATGGGCGGTGTTTCCACGCGGAGAGATGGCCGAGCGGACGAAGGCGCCGGTCTCGAAAACCGGTATGGGCGCAAGTTCATCGTGGGTTCGAATCCCACTCTCTCCGCCATTAATCTCAATCTGACTGACGAATCAGGCTGTACAGTAAGTCTTTGGGGCAATGCGCTTCATGCTGTCGAACGCCTGACGCTGCTGAAGCCGGTTACCAGCAATGTTCCAACGATTCCAATGATGGCTATCACCAGGATGATGCGCCCATTGGATTCTGCTTGCTCATAGCGGATCGACGCGGCAGCCGAACTCTGGCTGGCTTCTGCAACCAATCCGTCCATTTCCCTTTGCAGCCTAGCCAGAAGTTGCTTGTTTGCCCCGATCATCCGACACTCGCGCGCTACCATTGCCGTTCTCAATTTCATGGCGTCTATGGTGATGCTCTCCGCAGCCAGCAGATGGTTGGACAGTATAATAACTTCGGGATCCATATCCGGCCCGCCATTATCCGCCAGAAACGCGATGCTGCGCTCCATTCGCTGCGTTGCCGTATCGAAGGTCTCCTCCACCCGGCTCGTAAGCGACGGAATCGTCAGCCTGTGAGCAAAATCGAGTGTCCAGTATCTACTTGACGCCGATTGCATGAGTGTTGCCAGATGCCAGTAACGAAGGAATTCCTATCTGGATAAATGGTCAGAACTCAAGGGTGTGCCATCTCTGAAATCGCTTCTGACGGTCATTATGTAGTAGAACTGATTGTCCAGCCTGGAACTTATGGACGGCAGAAGCTTCTGGTTGGTGGAAAAATAGAAGCTGCTGCCAGCTGCGTTCTCCGGCAATGAGTGCCTCAAAAAGAGCGGGCCTCTCGTCCTCAATTTGCGACATGCCGGCGGAGAGTAAATCAACTTGTTGGCGCATCCGATGAAAACTGTCGTTATAACCTTGCTCTTCCATGTCCGCCAGAAGTTCTGCCAGCTGTGCCTCAGTGGCTGTGGTGGCAGTTCTCGCCTCGGCTATACTTTCGGGAGTCATCCGGGAGTTGGTTGATGCCGCTGCTGCCGCTGCCGCCGCCGCCAGCGTGCCGGATAGGTTGTTTACCTCGGCGATGCCAGCCAGAATCTTGGCGTCTCTACCGCTCCGATTCTGAGATTCAAGGTTGTCAATGATTAGCCAGCCTGCCAATGCCGAGGCGATTTATTGCCAGCATAACCAGGGCGCTAATGAGCAGGGGCGCTGTTATGCGATAGCGTGCCATTACCTCGTACCTCCAAGATTGTTGACCAGGTGGTATTTCCCGTCATCTCCGATAACGGTTACGAGCACTGTGTCCGAACCTTGGTTGTCGCCCGGCCCATACTAGAATGCAAGCCCCTGAAGGTCAATCGTCCCGGAGATTCTGAGAGAGTCGAGGAAACAGTCGCGGTTGACGTCTCCGCCGCATTCTTCAAGACCTGTGATTGCCAAGCACTCTGCCGAATAGCCTTCCAAAGATACGACCTGGCTCAGCATTGGCGTCGAACGTATCCAGCGCGGCGCGATAGTCGGCGACTGCGGGAACGCTGGTGTTATCGGGTAGCGGCACTACCTGATGGACGTAAATGCCGGCGCCATCCGGCCCCAACTCTTGCGCCAATGCGTTGCTGCTGACAAATGATACCGCCATGAAAATGGGGTCTATGTTCTCACGTGCCGCGGTAATTGCTTTGGCAACCGGAGCGTACGCCCCAATTATGATGACCACTTGCGGATTGGCTTCTACGATGTTGAATACGGCAGCCTTTACCGCGTCGCTGTTCCGCTGATAGTGCCAATGCGCGGCCGTCTCCAAGCCGCGTTGCCTCAGCGCGTTAACCACGCCGTCCAGCCCGGGCTGACCGTAGAAGTCGTTTTGGTACATCACGGCGACACGGATTATTCCCAAGTCTTCAGTCGGGCGCCCCACCATATCCTTCGCCTCTTGATGGTACGAAGCCCGTAAGTTCACCACGTTCTCTAACTCGGCCTATCGGATGGAGACCGCGCCGGTAAATGGCGCAATGAACGGCACGTTTTGCGCGTTAGCCAGTGGCGACGCCGAACGGGATGTAGGGATTTCCACTTCTCCAATCAGCGCAGAAACGCGCTTTCTGTTAATCAGATTCAGTGTGTTGCCATGCGCCAGGTGCGGCTCATATTAGGTTCTGTGGACAATTCATTTCAGCCAGATGAGAGATGCCGCGATTTGTAGAA
>VXRI01000138.1 GCA_009838595.1 Chloroflexota bacterium
ATATCTCAGCTGGCTAGACATTGAAGACTGGATTCCTCCCGTCATGTCGTTTTACCATCAGAATAGGGACAGCGCTGCGCTACTTCGATTTCTAAAGAACTTTGACAGGTTGGCTTACGGGTTGTTCATCTTGCGAATGCGACGAGACCCGCGCATCAGTAGGTACAGAATCGTACTTGAAGCGATAGAAATCGGTACTGAGATCAGTGCCGACGATGATGGTCCGCTTGCCCTTTCTACCCTAGAGAAACGGGACATCGTCCGTGCACTTGATGGCACGATTTATCAGAACCAGACTAGGCGCTTTACTACGCCCATCCTCGCTCGCCTCAGTAACGCAATAGCAGATCCGCCCATCTCCGAGTTCAACAAGGTTACGGTCGAGCATGTCTTGCCGCAAAATCCTACTGCCGATTCTGAATGGGTGAAGGCTTTCTCCAATCCGGACGAAAGAGAAGAGTGGACGCATAGGCTTGCCAACCTTGTGCTGCTGTCTCATAAGAAGAACTCCCGCGCTCGAAACTTCGAATTTACAAGAAAGAAGACGGAGTATTTCCGCAGGCATGGCATCCCTTCTTTTGCGCTCACCTCGCAGGTGATAGACAAGGATGAGTGGAGCCCCGCCCTACTGGAACGCCGGCAGCACTACTTGCTGAATGTCTTGAAGAAAGAGTGGCGGCTAGACTAACAGAAAATTGCACCTCGCTTACCTCATCCCCACACTCAGTGCCGCGGCGTTCGTCATCGTGGCGTTCGGCGGGCGCTGGCTGCCTATGCGCGGCGCGTTCGTCTCCATCGCGGCGATGGCGGCGGGCTTGGCGCTCGCGCTGTACGCGCTCTTCGACCTGAACGGCAGCGGCGCGGAATTTGCCGCGTATAGCGTGAACTGGCTTACTGCCGGCGGCGCGACTATTGGCTGGGGGGCGCATATCGACCGCCTCGCCGTCGTCATGCTGTTGCTGGTTACATTCGTTGCGCTACTGGTGCAAATATACTCGCTGGAATATATGCGCGGCGACTCGCGCTTCGGCTGGTACTTCGCCGTGCACTCACTCTTCGGCGCGGCGATGCTCGCCCTCGTCCTCGCCGACAACCTGCTGTTCCTGTATATCGCTTGGGAGCTCGTCGGGCTGGGGTCGTACCTGCTCATCGGGTTCTGGTGGGAGCGGCGCTCGGCTGCGGAGGCGGCAAAGAAGGCGTTCATCACAACACGCATCGGCGATGTGGGCTTGCTGATAGGCATCATCCTGCTGTACCGCGCGACCGGCACATTCGACATAAGCGACATCATCGCAGCGGCGCAGTCCGGCGCAATCGGGCAATCTACGCTGACGGCATCCGCGCTGCTGCTGTTCATGGGCGCGATGGGCAAGTCGGCGCAGTTCCCGTTCCATGTGTGGCTGCCGGATGCGATGGAAGGTCCCACGCCCGTGAGCGCGCTCATACACGCGGCGACGATGGTCGCGGCGGGCGTGTATCTGGTGGCGCGCATGCTGCCTATGTTCGAGTTGCTGCCCATAGTGATGCTCGTTGTCGCTGTCGTCGGGCTGGTAACATTCCTGTTCGCCGGGACGCTCGCGCTGGTGATGACCGACATCAAGCGCGCGCTGGCATACTCCACGATAAGCCACCTTGGGCTGATGATGCTGTCGCTGGGCGCGTTCGGACTCGCCGCCGCGATGTTCCACCTCGTCGCGCACGGCGTGTCCAAGGCGATGCTGTTCTTGGGCGCGGGCAGCGTGATGCACGGGCTGGATGAAGAAACGGACATGCGGCGGATGGGCGGCCTGCGCCGCGCGATGCCGCTGACCGCGCTGACTTTCTTGATAGGCGCCTTATCGCTCGCCGGTATCGCGCCGCTTAGCGGGTTCTTCAGCAAGGACGAAGTGCTGATAGCCGTAATGGAGCATCGCAGTCCCGCGTTCCTAGCTCTGACGCTCGCCGGCGTGGCGTTGAGCGCGCTGTATATGGCGCGGATGGTCTGGCTAACATTCTACGGCAGCCCGCGCAGCGCAGATGCAGAGCGCGCGCACGAATCACCCGCGCTCATGACCGCGCCGTTGCTGCTGCTTGCCGTGCTCGCAGTTACGCTAGGCATCGTGGCGATTGACTGGAGCGCGTTCTCCGCTGCATCGTACAATGGCTTCGCGTACTGGCTGACAGCGGGACACGAGAAGTTTCACATCGTCATCTGGCTGACGGTCGCATCGCTGGCGCCGGCGCTCGGCGGCATAGCTGTGGGGTGGCACATCTACGGCAGGCGCGCCCGGAGCGCCGACGAATACGCGGCGCAACCGCACCACGCCATAGCATCGCGCTTCCCCTCGGTACACCGCATACTCCTGAACAAGTACTACATGGACGATATGTATCAATGGCTAATCGACCGCGTTGCGCTGGCATTCAGCCGCGTTGTTGCGCTGTTCGACCGCGCCGTGGTGAACGACCGCGCCGTGGACGGACCCGCGCATGCCGCGCGCCTGACCGGCTGGTGGCTGCGCCTGACGCAGACGGGCCGTCTGCAAAACTACGGCGCGGCAATGGCAACGGGTGCGGTCGTGATAACGCTGGCGTGGTGGATTTTCTTAACTTAACAGGATGGCAGGATATACAGGTTTAGGAAGGGGACAAAATGGCAAACTACATAATGGTAGTGCAACTGGACATTGCGGCGGAGCACGAGGACGACTTCAATCGCGTGTATGACGAAGAGCACGTGCCGAACTTGCTGAATGTGAACGGTGTGCACGGCTGCGACAGGTATCGCCTGGAAGAATCTACGGACGCGGGCATGGCACGCTACGCAGCCGTGTACCACCTCGACTCGCCGGATATACCGGACAGCGACGAATGGCGCGCCTGGGCAGACAAAGAAGGCGAGTGGATGTCGAAAATCCGCCCACTGTACACGAACCGCACGCGGTCGATATTCAAGAAGATTTAACCTGCATCGACGGACACGATGGGGAGGATAGGATATGGCGGGCTACATCTTGCTAATACAGATGGATATTCCGGCAGAGTTGGAGGACGACTTCAATCGTCTGTACGAATCCGAGCATATCCCGAATCTGCTGCAGGTTGATGGCGTGCATAGTTGCATGCGATACCGGCTGGAATCATCATCTGACGATGGTATGGCGCGATACGCCGCAATCTACGAAGTTGACGCGCCGGACATTCATCAGACAGATAGGTGGCGGCGGCAGGCAGACATCGAGTGCGACTGGATGACGAATATCCGCCCGAACACCTACAATCGCACATTCACCTCGTTCAGGAAGATATAATTAACATCGACGGACAGGATGGGCAGGATTAGAAAATGTGCAGAAGCATAAAGACATTGCGGCGGGTGGATGAGCCGGCGACGGACGAAGAGCTGCACGCGGCGGCTCTGCAGTTCGTGCGCAAGATAAGCGGATACCGCAAGCCATCGCGCGTCAACGAGCAGGCGTTCAACTCCGCGGTGCACGAAATCGCGCTGTCGTCCCGCGCGCTGCTAGAATCGCTAACGGTGCGGAAATTAAGTTAATGGGATGATTAATAGGTAACATAGTCAGGAGAACAACGCATGCCTTGGAGAAAGCTGGCGGGCAGCCCGTTTGACACTTATAAGAAAGATGCGGTTGCGTCCAACGGGATGGTTGCCACCAACCATCCGCTTGGCTCTGCGGCGGGGTTGGAAATGCTGGCGATGGGCGGCAACGCGATGGACGCCGCGGTCGCCTCCGTATTCGCGCTCAGCGTGGTCGAGCCGATGATGGTTGGCATTTTCGGCGCAGGGTTCATCAATTACTACGACGCTGCAAGCGGAGAGTTCGTGAATATCGACAACTACTCGGTCGCGCCGAAGGCAGCTACGCCGGACATGTACGAAACTGTGTCGGACGAATGGCCCGACTACATGGAGACGGTTGACCGCGCCAATCTGGTGGGGTATCGGTCTGTGGGAGTTCCAGGCGCGCTGATGGGCTGGTGCGTCGCCGAAGAGCGCTTCGGCAAACTTGGGATAGACACCGTTTTGCAGCCCGCTATTCGTTACGCCAAGCGCGGGTTCGCCGTCAGCCGATACCTCGCGGACATCATCCGTCTCAACGCGGACGACTTGGCGCTGTTCCCCGCGAGCTCGGATGTGTTCCTGCCGGGCGGCGGACCGCCTGCCGTCGGGCAGACAATCGTCCGCGCAGACTACGCCAAGACGCTCGAAGTCGTCGCAGCGGAAGGTCCGGACGCGCTGTATAAAGGGCGCATCGGCGAGATGGTCGTGGAAGACATGGCGGCAAACGGCGGCGTCATCACCGGCGACGACTTCGACGACTACCGCATACACTTCCGCGAGCCTGTGCGCGGCACATACAGAGACTACGACATCGTGTCCGTCGCGCCCACGAGTTCCGGCGGCACTGCGATAATCGAGATACTGAACATACTCGAAGGCTATGAGGTCGGATCGCTCGGCTTCGGCACTGCGGAAGGCGCGCACCTGCTCGCAGAAGCGATGAAGATAGCCTTCGCGGATCGCTTCGAGTACCTGGGCGACCCTGCATTCGTCGAAGTGCCTGTTGGCGCGCTAACGGACAAGGGCTATGCGGCAGCGCGCCGCCGCGAGATCGACACGGCGCGCGCGCGAGAGTTCACCTACGGCAATCCGGCGCTGTATGTCGGCGAAGGCGCGGACACCACGCACCTGACGACCGCCGATGCGGACGGCAATGTGGTGTCCACCACACAGACGATTCACGCGGTTTTCGGCTCGAAGGTAACCACGCCCGGCACCGGCATGCTGCTGAATAATACGATGAACATCTTCGACCCGCATCCGGGCAACGCGAACTCCATCGCGCCGCGCAAGCGGATGGTCAGCAGCATGTCGCCGACAATTGTGATGAAGGACGACAAGCCTCTGATGGCGTTGGGCACGCCTGGCGCGACACGCATATTCCCGTCCGTCTTGCAGGCAATCGTGAATGTCATAGACCACGGCATGTCGCTGCAATAAGCGGTGTACGCGCCGCGACTCTGGAC
>VXRI01000207.1 GCA_009838595.1 Chloroflexota bacterium
ATCCAGCACATCGCGCGCTAAACTGGGGAACGCAGCGCCACTCGAAAAACCGAGCGTCTCGGTTGCCGCCACAATTATCACGAGCGTCAGCAACGGATTATTACGCCTCAACTCGTCTGCGAACTCTCGCAAGTTTCGCAATATCGGCTGCCGGGAGCGCGACGCTTGGCCAGGTGAGCGTATCAGGCTCAGCAGCAGAGTCGAGACGACATATCCTCCGGCGAGTACCCAATACGCTATGTCTGCGCCGGCGTCCTTTATCAGATAGCCTGCCACGATAGAACCGACCAGCCCGCCGAGCCGCATGCCCAACCCGACATACGCCAACCCGCCCATAAGATACTCGCGCCCGACCACATCAAAAGCGAGGCTCTGCCGCGCGGACTGGTGCACCGCCATGATGCAACCGCCGAGCACGGAGAACGCCAGCAAGTGCCACACTTGCAGCAGGTCGTTGAATATCAGTGTGCCGATGCCTATCAGCAGCAGCGCCATACACATATTGAGCGCGCGAATCAGCAATCGGCGGTCAACCATGTCCGCAATCGTCCCTGCTATGATGCCGAGAAAGAACAGCGGCGCCATGCGCATTGCGATCGCCACGCCGACCATAAACGGGTCGTCCGTCAACTCTAGCACAAGCCAGCCAATGGCGACTTGCTCGCCCATGAATCCGATGGCGTCAAAGAACGACGCAGACATCAGCACGCGCAAATCACTAAAACGCAGCACGGGTGAGGAACGAAGGTTGTCCCTCAAATGCCGCACGGGGTTGGAGGAAGAGCGCGAGCGCCTAGGAGTCTGCACAGTGGCGCTATTATGCACTCAAATGCGGCGGTGCACAATGCGGAGATGGAACACTCGGATGCGAACGCGAGCCGTGATATGCTCTGCCACGAGTGAATTGTTGTAGAGAGAATGGCATTTGTGGGCAATAATCAAGAGATCAGTTCGATCGTAGAACGATAGAGTGTGGCGTTATTTCCGGAAGGGTGGCGTACTATGAAACCTCTTTTCCAAAACTCATGAACTGCTGTCGAGACCAAGGGAAAATCGAAGGGCTTAAGTCAGGGGTTAGCCAAGGACTGGGACACGCGGAGGGGACTTCCAAATAGCGGGAATGGTTTGACGAGTATGAAGAGGCGCTCAAGAAGGGTGCGCCTTTTGAAGAGTCTCCTCCTGATAAGCGATAAGCGTCCGCTGTCGCGGTACCGTCAGCTCGCCGGCGGTCTGTAGTTCACCGCTTTTCCGGTCGCATCATCCACAGTCTCCGGCGGAATGAACACGGTCGTCTTGACACTGCCTGCTCCCGAAGCTCCCACTACGAGAGACGCCGCGGTGGCGGTCGCGTCATCCGGCAAGTCCGCAATGACGTATATATCATGGTCCCCGAAAGCGTAATAGAAAGTCTCTACGCTTCCACCCATGGCTGCGGCAAGGTTTCCACAACCTCACGCCGCTGAGTGTCTCCCTCCTTCAGTAGGCATTGCAGACCCTCTTGCGTGTAAGATGCTTGAAAAAGATATTTCGGCATATTCTTCCTCCTCTGCATTTGATTCCGTGGTAATCGAAAGTGGACGAAATGTGGGGCATCCTTGTTAATCGGCGAGAGATGATCTTTGCAGCCAAATGTGTGGTCAAGAGCGCACCGAAGGGCAATCAGTCCAGCTTCTCCAACGGCGCCATGCCCAATAGGAGGCGCTTGATGCCGGCGCCGTCTCGGAATGCCACGGTTACTTCAAAATCGTTGCCGGTCGGTTTGCACTCGGTTACTATGCCTTCGCCGAAGACTTTGTGCATTACTTTGTCGCCGGTGGTTAGGTGTGGGGATGATGGTGCAGTGTTGCCGCCGCGAATGGGGCGCTGACCGGGGACACTCGGCGCTCTGCCGAATCTTCGTGTTGGTGTTGGGTTGGTGGAACGCTGGGTGATTGTACGCTTGCCGCTAACTCGCTGATTTCCAGACTGCCGTGCGCCTGCGGATGGTGGAGTGATGTGTTGACTGCGCGCTGCGCTTTCGCGGCGTCTTTCGTCTGATGCGGTAAGCGATGTCTGCCTGCCGCCGGATGTTTTCGCCCGACGGGTGGTCGAGCCGAGATTGCCGGCGCCTGGGCGCTTGGGCTGGGACGGCGCGGCTTGCAGCTCTTGCGGTATGTCTAGCAGGAAGCGCGAGGGCATGCCCGGCTCTGACCCGCCTCGGAATCCTCGACGGAACGCTCGCAACAGGTAGAGCCGCTCTTTCGCGCGCGTAACGCCCACATAGCACAGACGACGCTCTTCTTCCAACTGTGTGGGATCGTCCACCGAGCGCGAGTGCGGCAGCAATCCCTCTTCCATGCCGACCATGAACACCACCGGGAACTCTAAACCCTTCGCCTGATGCAGAGTTATCAGCGTGATGGCGTCCACGCGCTCTTCCATGCTGTCCACATCGGCGACCAGGCTTACGCTCTCCAAGAATGCGGTCAGCGCTTCTTCCATGCCGACGTGCAAAAACTCGCGGGCGGACGCGCGGAACTCCTGAATGTTCTCCATACGCTCTTCGCCGCGCTCTTGGGACAGCAGCCAGCGCTGGTAACCGCTACGCTCCAACACGGCATCGATGATGTCCAGCAAGTCCATGTTATCGCGCTCTGCCGCGATGCCGCCGACGATGTTCCCGAACGCTATTAAGGAAGTCTTCGCGCGCGCCGTGAACGGGCTGATGGCGGGTGATTGCATCGCTATGCTTTCGCCGGATAGCGCGTTTGCCGACATTGCCTGTCCGGGCTGCGCGTCTCCGGACAATGACTGAATGACCGCGAACTGCGATGTGCCGGCGTCCCTTGCGATGCGCGCCAGATGGTCGAGCGTGCGCTGTCCAATGCCGCGCGTGGGCAGGTTGATGACGCGGTTGAGGCTCACATCGTCGTTCGGATTTGCAATGAGGCGCAGGTACGCGATGATGTCCTTGACCTCTTGCCGCTGGTAGAACTTCATACCGCCCACGACCTGATACGGTACACCGTAGCGCAAGCAAGCCTCTTCCAGCGCGCGCGATTGCGCGTTCACGCGGTACATCACTGCGATGTCACCAAGCCCGACTCCTGACGGCTTGCGCCCGACAACGGCTTCCGAATTGCGCGTCAGATGCTGTATTTCCCTGATGACAAACTGCGCCTCTTCTTCTTCGTCGTACCCCTCGGCGATGGTGATGGGGACACCCTCGCCGTTGCGCGTCCACAAGTCCTTTTCCACGCGCTGCGTGTTGGACGCGATGAGACTGCGCGCCGCGTCGAGTATCGTCTGCGTAGAGCGGTAATTTTCCTCCAACGCGATGAGTTTCGCCTTCGGATAGTCGTCCTGAAAGCTCAGGATGTTACGGATGTCGGCGTTGCGCCAAGTGTAGATGGACTGGTCAGGGTCGCCCACTACGCAGATGTTCAGATGATGCCGCGCGAGCTGCTTGGCAATGGCGTACTGGGCGATGTTCGTGTCTTGGAACTCGTCCACCATGAAGTGGACATAGCGTTCCTGATACTTGCGGGCGACATCCGGCACGTGCTCGAAAAGCTGATATGTGCGCAGTATCAGGTCGTCGAAATCGACCGCCGAGCACTGGCGCAGCAGGTCTTCATAGCGCTCGTAGGTGCGAACGACAATTTCGTCCCAGTAGCTGCCGGAGCGATGCGCCAAGCCGTCGGATCCTAACAGTTCGCTTTTGGCGCTGGAAATGCCGGACAGGATGGCGCGCGGCGGAAAGCGCTTGGGGTCGAGTTCAAGTTCGATGAGCGCGCGTTTGACGAGCGCCATCTGGTCGGCATCGTCGTATATGACGAAATCGCGGTCAAGCCCGATGTGTTCGCCCTCGCGTCGCAGCACGTTCGCGCAGAAGGCGTGGAATGTGGATGCGGTCAGCTGCTCTGCCGCTTGCCCTAGCAGCGGAAAGAGCCGTTGGCGCATCTCGCGAGCCGCCTTGTTCGTGAATGTCACTGCGGCAATGCGATACGGCGTGATGCCCACGACGCGCACTAGATAGGCGATACGATGCGTGATGACGCGCGTCTTGCCACTGCCAGGCCCTGCGACGATGAGCAGGGGCCCATCAATAGCCGTAACCGCGTCGCGCTGGTTCGAATTCAGTCCGTCGAGTATCTGCTCCGAGACGCTTCCTGCGCGCCCGCCCTGTCTGCGTGAAACCATATTTCAACCACACTCCCGAAGCGATTATAGCATTGAGCGCCGCAAGTATCTCACATATCCTATCAGTGATTGCAAATCCGGAGAAATTGAAAACCCGCTGGCATCAGAGTAAAATCATAGCCAAAGGGGAGCAACTCATATATGCAGTTTCGCATCGACGACGGTAGCGGTCTCCGCGTCGCGGACGCCAAGTTCTTGGGCGAATCCAAATTCGAATGGGACTTGTTCGACGGCTATGACGCCATTCGCATCCTCACATACTCGGCCGGAATATCCGCTATTGTGCGGCTGCTGGACAAGCACGATTTCAGCAACTTTGAGTGCGTGTTCGGCAGCGAGAAAACGCTGCACAGCATCAAAGACATCATCGCATTTCAGCAAATCGCCGTAAGCGATAGCAGGGCTGCGATACAAGGGCTGAAAGATGAGCGGCACATCTATATTCTGAGCAAAATCAGGAAGGGGCAGGCGCACTTTCGCGTGCTTCAAAAGGGGATAGCGCATTCCAAGATATATCTGCTGGAGAACACCGCAACCGGAGATACCCGCGTTATCATCGGCTCGGCGAATCTGTCAGAGAGCGCATTCAGCGGACGCCAATTAGAGACGCTGGTGAAATTCGACAACGAATCGGATGCTTGGCTACATTACTCCCGTATGTACGACGATATACGGAATAACGCCTCCGAAGAGATAGAACTGCCCGACGAGCGCATTATCAAAGCCGACATAGAGATTACCGAAGCGCCGATTCTAAATCCCAGCGACCATTCCACTCTGGTAATAGATTCTTCCACATCACCGCACCCACTCGCCGACACAGT
>VXRI01000283.1 GCA_009838595.1 Chloroflexota bacterium
GTACGAATATCTGCGAACGCGCAAGGCGCAGCATGTCGAGACGGTGCGGCGAGAACTACTGTCCAGGCGAGACGCGCTTGTCAGCGCAGTACGGGAGAACTTCCCATCAGAGTGCGAAATCGTCGCGCCTCACGGTGGCATGATGGGCTGGGTGCAAATGCCTGAAGACGCCGACACTTGGGCAGCGCTCGACAGCGCAGTCGAGGCGGGCGTGAAATACAATCCCGGCGGCATCTACCGCGCCGACCGCGCCCGCAACAACCACCTGCGCATGACATTCAGCCACAACACGGCGGAAGAAATCCGCGAAGGCGTCGCCACGCTCGCCGGTGTGTTCGAACGGCGCGGCATGTTCGGGTAAGACGAAACCGCAAGCCCCAGCCATCCTAGTGTCCCTTCCCCTTATGGGGGAGGGTTAGGATGGGAGCAGAGCAAACGACAATCAGTCCCTGTACAAACCATCCCTCCGCAGACCATCCCTTCCCCAATACGGAAATTGCCCATTGACATACTCCGCAGACTTGCACTTGCACTCTCCATTTGCGCGCGCCACCAGCCCCGAACTGACATTCAAAAACATGGCGAAATGGGCGCGCATCAAGGGCATAGACCTGCTTGCAAGCGCGGATTTCACGCATCCGGAGCAGTTCGCCATTACTAAGCGCACGCTGCAAGCAACGGGCGACGGGCTGTACAAATACCAAGGCACGCGCTTCGTGCTGGGCACTGAGGTCAACTGCAACGCCTATCAGGACGGCAAAAACCGGCGCGTCCACATGCTCATCCTAGCGCCGAGCATCGAAGTTGTAGAGCACATCAACACGGCGCTGAGCGGCAAAGGGCTGCTGGCGTCAGACGGACGCCCAACGCTGCATATGACACCGCGCGAGCTGCTGGAAACGATGCTGCACATCGACGATCGCATTATGTTGATTCCTGCGCACGCGTGGACGCCGCACTTTGGCATCTACGGCTCGCGCACCGGCTTCGATTCGCTGCAAGAATGCTTCGGCGACCTGACATCGCACATCCACGCAATCGAAACCGGGCTGTCCAGCGATCCGGCGATGAATTGGCGCATGCCCGAACTCGACGATGTGAGCATCGTGTCATTCTCGGACGCGCATTCGCTGCCGAAAATGGGGCGCGAGCTGACAATCATCGACGGCGATTTAAGCTACGACGGTCTCCGGCAAGCGTTGAAAGAACAGCGCATCGCCTACACCGTCGAGTTCTTCCCCGAAGAGGGAAAGTACCACAATTCCGGACATCGCAAGTGTGGCGTCAACCTATCACCCGAAGAAGTCGCATTGACCGGCGAATCCTGCCCGGTGTGCGGACGGCGCATGACTTTGGGCGTGATGCAGCGCACTGAACGACTGGCGCAAAGGACGGTGAACACGCGACGCGACGCCGACGGCTTCATTCACGGCTACGACGGCAGACCGCCGTTCAGGTCACTGGTCGGCTTGCAGCAGATTGTCGCTGAAAGCATGCAGCGCGGCGTCAACACGAAGGGTGTACAAGCGCAGTACATGCGTATCGTGAACGAACTCGGCAGCGAGCTGCACATACTGACGGACGCGAGCATCGCGGAGATAGAGCAGGTCGGTGGCGAGCGCATCGCGGAAGGCGTTGAGCGCGTGCGGGCGCGCAACATAGTCATCGAGCCGGGCTATGACGGCAGGTTCGGCACGGTGAATGTATGGCACAATGAAACAAGCAAACGCAAGAAGAACATTAGCAGAGTGGAAAGCGAGCAAGGCGCTTTGTTTTTCACCTGACATTTTCGGACAATTCAAGGAGAACTAGGCATGGCGATTTCGATAACTGACGATATGCGGCAGAAGATTAACGGCGCGCTGGGCGACGGCTACCCATGCTATGTCGGGACGGCATCGGCGGACGGCAGGCCGCAAATCAGCATGCGCGGCAGCGTGGCGGTGTACAACGACCGGACTCTGTGCTGGTGGGAGCGCGGTATGCGCTCGTCGGTGGACAACATCGACGAGAACCCGCAGGTGGTCATCTTCTATCGCAACAGCGCCGAGCGAATACATTGGCGCTTCCACGGCAGGGTTACGGTGCACGCATCAGGCGCCGAACGCGAGCGCGCGATGGGGCTAACCCCCGCCCCCGAAATGGCGCGCGACCCCGAGCGCAAAGGCGTCGCCGTACTGGTGCACCTGGAAACCATCTCCGAGCTATCCGGCAACGTGCTGCAAGGGGCGGACAAGGGTTGAACCGGATATGAGAATTGCGGGAATAGACGAGCACATCCGTTACGAACCGGATGAGTGGTGCCCAACTTTGCTATCGATTGGCGTCGCCCTTCAAGGCGTGACGATAGCGCTGGCGAACACTGTGCTGTTCGTAACCATTGCCTTTCGGGCGGCGAACCTGGGCGATGACTACATCTCGTGGGGCATCGCTTGCTCGCTGATAATCGGCGGGGCAATCACTGTCCTGCAGGCCGGTCGCCTCGGAAGACTCGGAGCCGCGCATATCCTGATGACGGGAGCCAGCCCTCATTTCATAGCCGTATCGGTTCTGGCGCTGGAACTGGGCGGAATCTCCATGCTCGCAAGTCTCATCGTCGTTGCCTCGCTGGTACAGTTCGCCGTTGCCGCGTGGCTTCCACTGCTCAGGCGAATCATCACCCCGGTCGTCTCCGGAGTGGCGCTGATGCTGATAGCGGTTACGGTGATGTCTATCGCAGTCGGAAGGCTGAGCGATGTGCCTGAGTCCGCTCCTCCGTCCGCCGGTCCGGCCGTAGCCGCCGTAACGCTGGTAGTCGCAACGCTGCTGGCGATGCGAGCCACGGGGCTTTGGAGGCTGTGTGGTCCGCTCATCGGAATCGCTTCAGGCTGCGCGGTAGCCGCTCTCTTCGGGCTTTACGATGCGGGCGGGGTGATTGAAGCGTCCTGGCTTGACCTGCCGAATGTTGCGGCTTGGCACGGACTTGACCTGACGCCTCCTGGCGATTTCTGGACCATGCTGCCCGTGTTCCTGATTGTGAGTCTCGTGGGCGCAATCAAGACAAGCAGCGACGGCGTGGTGATTCAGCGGGTATCGCGGAACAGGCCGCAGGCAACCGACTTCCGCCTGGTGCAAGGCTCGGTCAACGCTAACGGGCTGGGCACGCTGCTGTCCGGAGTCGCGGGCACGCTCCCCACGATCGCCTACTCGCCGACCAGCCTTGCGCTCATCAACCTCACCGGAGTCGCGGCGCGCAATGTCGGGTATGCAGTAGGCATCATCCTGTTGGGACTGGCTTTTCTGCCCAAAGTGGCTGCTATCCTGCTCACGGTCCCGACTCCCGTCGCTGGTGCGTTCCTGCTGCCGATAATGGGACTTCTCTTCGTCGAAGGCATGAGAACGGTATTCCAGGGCGGTCTCGACCCGCGCAGAGTGATGGTGGCGGCGGTATCCCTTTCGGTTGGAGTGGGTCTGGTGACTCAGGACATTCTAGTGGACTTGCTGGGCAGAACTTGGGGCGCGCCACTCGACAACGGACTGACCGCCGGGGTTCTCGTCGCGATGCTGATGACGGCGTTCATTGAACTGACCAGCCCGCGTAGGAAGCGCATGGAAGTTACTCTGGAGTCCTCGGCACTGCCCAAGGTGGACGCCTTCCTCTCCGAGATTGGCTCCGAAACCGGCTGGAGCGAAGATTCGACCGAGCGGCTGCGCGCCGCGGGCGAAGAGACGCTTTCGAGCCTGCTGCGTTCCGGAGAAGACCTTGACACGAGCGCGGTGCCGCGCCTTATAGTTGTTGCGCGCCCTGGCGAAACGATTGAGTTGGAATTCATGGCGGTCTTTGACGAGCAGAACCTCGAAGACAGGCTGGCGCACCTCAGCGACCAGGCCGAGGTGCCGGAGGAACACGAAATCTCCTTCCGGCTGCTGCGGCACTACGCCTCTTCGGTGAGCCACAAGAAATATCACGGCATAGACATCGTTACGGTACAGGTAGAAGGCTCGAATTAGTTCAGCTAGAATTAGTTCGTTTCAGGAAATACATGCCCGTCTTGGGCATAAAGGCTTCAACACTGAAAAGGAGTGTTACCAATGGCAGGATATGTAGTCGTAAATGACGACATCACGGACGAGGCGGTGTTCGCGGAGTTTCGAGAGCGGGTAGGGGCGACCGTAGAGGCGCATGGCGGCAGATACCTGGTACGCGGCGGAGCCACCGAGGTGGCTGACGGCGACTGGACGCCCGACCGTCTCGTGGTGATTGAGTTCGACAGCGTTGAGCAGGCGCGTGCCTGGCTGAGTTCGCCGGAGTACCTAGAGATTAAGGACATTCGCGCAAGGTCGGCCAGCGCCAGCGTCATCATCGCGGAAGGCGTGTAGCCCGGTCGCGGTGTGAGACATCGCAAGCGCCTTTGTTTGTCAGCGCTACGAGCCATATTTGGCGCGCTGGGTGAAGTAGGCTGCCATTATGGCAATAGGAATAACTACGATTATTGTGCCTAGCACGATGACTACGGCACCGTATCCCAGCGATACGACGCTGTAGAACAAATGCAACACCCAGGAGAGCAGCACGGGGTCGCCCGGCTCGTCGTGGTGGGCTAACACCGAAAGCAGCGGCAACGGGAACATTAGTCGCCTCCGCCGGCGGTCGCTGGATTAGGCGCGCTCTGGTATCGCAGAGAGAACTTGCGTTCGTTGACCGAATAGCTCGCAATAGTCGCGCCAAGCAGGAACAAGCCCGCTATCGCAAACGGTATCTCGTATGCGCCGAACCTGTCGTACAACACCCCCGCCAGATACACGCTCATCGCGCCGCCTATCTGGTGCGACATCGTGGACAACCCGTTCAGCGTGCCGATGTTCCTGACACCGTAAATGTCCGCCGTCAGCGAGCTGGTCAGCGGTGGCGTGGCGAGCCACGACATGCCGGCAAGCACGGCGAACGACCAGATGCCTATAGCAGGCGGTATCTGAATATCCCAGAACATCCGCGCA
>VXRI01000180.1 GCA_009838595.1 Chloroflexota bacterium
GGGCGATACTTCCCCTCTACCAAACGCTGCCGGAGTTCCCGCAGCTGCGCCATATCCTAGTGCGCCACGAGCAAGGCGCGGCGCATGCCGCCGATGGCTATGCGCGCATTACCGGACGCCCCGGCGTCGCCTGGGCAACATCCGGCCCCGGCGCGACAAACCTCGTTACCGGCATCGCCACCGCGCAGATGGACTCTGTGCCGATGGTCGTCATCACCGGACAGGTTGGCAGGGCTGCCATCGGCTCCGACGCTTTCCAAGAGTGCGACACCACCGGCATCACGCTGCCTATAACCAAACACAACTACCTCGTGATGAGCGCCGCGGAGATTCCCGGCGTCATCAAAGAGGCGTTCTACATCGCCAATACCGGCAGGCCAGGTCCCGTTCTGGTTGACATCCCAAAGGATGTGTTTACGGAAGTCGCGGAGTTCGAGTATCCCGAGCAGCTTGACCTGCCGGGCTATAATCCCACGCTGAAGCCGCACTCCGGACAGGTGCGCCGCGCCGCGCAGCTTATCGAAGAGGCGGAGCGCCCTGTGATACTCGCCGGACATGGCGTCATTCTGTCGCGCGCATACGACGAGCTGCTCGAACTCGCGGAGAAGGCGCAGATACCCGTTATCACCACGCTGCTCGGCGTCAGCAGCTTTCCGACAGGGCATGTGTTATCCGCCGGCTGGCCCGGAATGCACGGCATGGCATACGCCAGTCTCGCCATTGAAGAAGCAGACCTGCTGATTGCGCTGGGCATGCGTTTCGATGACAGAATCACGGGCGATACGAGCACCTTCGCCGTCAATTCCAAGAAGATTCATGTGGACATCGACCCGTCCGAAATCGGCAAGAACATTGCCGTTGATGTGCCGATAGTTGGCGACATCAAGCTCGTATTGCAAGCGCTGAACAAGCGCGTCAAGCCGCTATTGCACGGCGACTGGATTTCGCGCATAGACGAACTGCGGAGCGAACACCCGCTGCTGGGCGCGGACTCGTCCGACAGCCTTGAAATGCGCTATGTCGTGCAGGCGATAGACGATGCGACCAACGGCAACGCGGTCATCGTAACGGGTGTGGGGCAGCACCAGATGTGGGCGGCGCAGTACTACTCGTTCAAGCAGCCCAACTCGCTGGTATCGTCCTGTGGCTCAGGCGCGATGGGCTACGAAGTGCCGGGCGCGATGGGCGCGCAGGTCGGCGCGGAAGACCGCGTAGTATGGTCGGTCGCCGGAGACGGCGGCTTCCAGATGACGATGGTGGAACTCGCCACCCTCGTCGAAAACAGGATCCCGGTCAAGTTCGCCATAATGAACAACAACGCGCTCGGTATGGTGCGCCAATGGCAGGACTTCTTCTACGAGCACGACCATGTGGCAACCGTGTACACCGGTAATCCGGACTTCGTGCGGCTGGCGCAGGCGTTCGGCATGCTCGGCATCCGCGTTACCGACAAGAGTCAAGTGCACTCCGCGATAGAGCGCGCGATGCTGCACCCTGGTCCTGTCATAGTGGACTTCATAATTGAAAATGACGACAACGTGTATCCGATGATACCGGCCGGTATGTCGGTACAGCAATTGATAGAGGAGCCGTCGCCGGTGCCTCTGGGGGTGAGTTAATGACTGCGTTGGCAGAGCAGAACAGACACACGATTACGGCGCTGGTGCAGGACAAGCCGGGCGTGCTAAACCGCGTGGCGAGCATGTTCAGGCGGCGCGGGTTCAACATCTCCAGCCTTGCCGTCGGCAACAGCGAAGTGCCAAACATGTCGCGCATGACCTTCGTCGTCGATGGTGACAGCCGCACCGTAGAGCAGGTTACAAAGCACCTGCACAAGCTGATTGATGTCATCAAGGTTACGGATATATCCGACGACAACGCCGTAACCCGCGAACTTGCGCTGATCCGCGTGCTCACGAATTCTCAGTCGCGCAGCGACGTGATGCAGATTGTGGACCTGTTCCGCGCGCATATCATCGATGTCGCGGTGGACAGCCTGATAATCGAAGTCGTTGGCGACGAAGACAAAGTGGACGCGCTGCAAAGCCTGCTAGAACCCTATGGCGTTACAGAGGTTATGCGCACCGGCATCGTGGCGATGACGCGCGGCGCAAACCCGCAGCTGAACGCGGCGCGCAGTAGAAACGGCAGCAGCGCAAGGCAGGCATTCAGCGAAACGGGAAGCGTGTAAAAAAAGTCTATCAGTCGGTCAGAATCTTAGTCAGACGGCAACAGGCTGATAGACTGACCCACTGACAGACTGAAATACTGAAAAACTAATCAACCTGAAAGGACGAATACTCAATGGCAGCAAAGATGTACTACGAAGCGGACGCCGACATGTCGCTGGTCGAAGGCAAGACCTTCGGCATTATCGGCTATGGCAGCCAGGGACACGCGCACGCGCTCAACCTGCACGACAATGGGCTAGATGTGATGGTCGGCTTGTACGAGGGCAGCAGCAGCATCGCAAAGGCGGAAGCTGACGGGCTGAAGGTCGGCATGGTTGCGGAAGTCGCGGAGCAGTCGGACATCATCATGATGCTGATACCCGACCATCTGCAATCGCAGGTCTATCGAGATTCCATCCGGCAACATATGCTTCCCGGCAAGACGCTGATGTTCGCGCACGGCTTCAACATTCACTACGAGACTATTGCCGCGCCTGAGGGCGTGGATGTTTCGATGGTCGCTCCGAAGGCTCCGGGGCATCGCATGCGCGAGGTGTTCACTAAAGGATCGGGTGTGCCGGGTTTGCTCGCGGTGCATCAGGACGCCACCGGCAACGCGCACGCCATTGGATTGGCTTATGCGCGCGGCGTGGGCTGCACTCGCGCGGGCGTGCTCGACACCACATTCAAAGAAGAAACCGAGACCGACTTGTTCGGCGAGCAGGCGGTGCTGTGCGGCGGCGTTACCGCGCTCGTGAAGGCGGCGTATGAGACGCTAGTCGAAGCCGGCTATCAGCCCGAATCGGCATACTTCGAGTGCATGCACGAGCTTAAGCTCATCGTTGACCTGCTGTACCAGGGCGGTATGGGCTATATGCGTTATTCGGTCAGCGACACGGCAGAGTTCGGCGACTACACGCGCGGTCCTGTGGTTGTTGACGACAGCGTGAAGGCGAACATGCAGGAAGTGTTGGCGCGCATACAAGACGGCAGCTTCGCGCGCGAATGGATTGCCGAAAATGATGAGGGACGCCCGACCTTCTACCGCATGCGCGAGGAGAACGCGGCGCATCCCATTGAGGATGTGGGCAAAGAGCTGCGAGGTATGATGCCGTTCTTGCAGGATGTGGATTAGGGTGGAGGTCTGACTTTCAAAATGCCCTTCCCCTAATTGGGGAAGGCTAGGATGGGGACGAACATGACCCAAGCGGATAGAATCAGGCAATTTGTAGCGAATAACTACATTGAACCTGCTCGCCGCGCTGGGGAAGAGTATGTGACGGTTCGCGCCGGCGATGTGGATAAATCTATGGTGAATAGGAAGTTGTTGCCGCCGATGAGTCGCTTGCCTAATGTTGTCCAAGTTTTGGGTGGCAAGAAACTTCAGGATTTGGTGAATGTGGAACTTGTAGATTGGCATGGAAAAGGCACGAATACTACGTTTTTATACCTGATTCGGCAGCCTTTCTACGCGCGAACTATCGAATCGGCTTCTCCACGAAGATTGGAGTCCAGCGAAATGCCTCGTTTGCCCGAACCTAAATCTTCGCTTACATCAAGAATACGCAAGATGCTGCAATGATCGGACGCCACAAGTGGAGCGACTTATGAAGGACTTCACGCTGGAGTCAGAGCGGTGCATAAAGATGGAAGGGGACAGGCTGCGCACGGAGATGGAGCGCGAACGGCATAGCGAAATTCAAATCCCGCCCATCGCGCTTGACTGGTCGTATTGGCATTCTTGGTGGGATGTAGAGCGGGATGCGCGGCATGACGGCGTGGTAGTACCGAATAAGCAGCCGGGCGTGTATGAGGTCATGCTCGATGATGTACGGAAGACTTTGCTGGCGATTGGCAGGACAAACGACCTTAGAATGCGAATCAAGCAAGGGTTGGTGCGTGGCAAAACGCCGCACTCCGTAGGCAAGAGAATCCGTGCTGACATTAAAGACGGCAGGGTGTGCGCTTCTGACATCGGCATACGCTGGGCGGTTACAGACAGACCCGCCGCCGTCGCTGAAGAACTGCACAGGCGATACAAGGCGCGCTTTGGCGAACTGCCAAAGTACAACATGCGAGGGTAGGCAGGACGTTCTTGCAGAATGCGGATAAGGTAAATGGAGACCCAGTGAATCAGCCCTTGAACATAGAAGCAGTTCTATTCGACGCGGACGGCGTCTTGCAGCAGGAAGTAGAAGGTGGACGCGAGAAAATAGCCTGTCTCGATGGCTCGGCGACTCCAAATGAGGCTTTTCTTCAGGATCTATTCAGAGCCGAGATGCCCTGTTTGAGAGGCGACGCCGACCTCGCTGATACGGTTGGCGAGGTCCTGAAAAAGTGGGATTCGCCGTATAGCGTCGAGCATGCAATTGAGACTCATACGAAGATAGTTGCGGTGAACCCCGAATCCATCGAAGTAGTTCGCGCCCTGAGAATGTCAGGAATCGGAGCTTATCTGGCGACAAACCAGCACGAGTACCGCGCGCGCTACATGTCCGAAGTCTTTGGCTATGCGAACATATTCGACGGCGAGTTTTACTCGTGCAGGGTGGGCGCTATGAAGCCGGACCCCAATTACTTTCACGCGATATTGAAGTCTTTGCCGTATCGGCCGGAGCAGCTTCTGTTCATCGACGACAGAGACAGAAATGTCGCTGCGGCGAAAAGTGTCGGGATCCATGGCGTTGAGTATGAACTGGGAGAAGGCATAGGGGCGTTACGCGAGATTTTGCGAGAGTACGGGCTTGATATATGAAATCAGTTTAATCTTGATGAGTTGCCATTCTGAAC
>VXRI01000290.1 GCA_009838595.1 Chloroflexota bacterium
CGCCAGTATTCGGGTACTCCCATTTCGGCGTAGATATCTCGCTTGGATGTCAAATCTCTGACTGCGGTACTTTCAGAGCCAATTTCCAGCACGAAGTCGGGGGACTTTCCTACCTGCCAAATGAGGAATCCGTTTTGGTTTCTGATTGCCAGTGGGTCAACATTGAAGGTGATGTAGCAATCGGGGAGCACCCTTCTGTTGAGGTTACCAGGATCATAACAAACTATAGTATTGCCACTTACCAGTACACCAGGGTCACTGCTGAAGTGAGCGCGGAGTGTGGTTACCGCGTCAATGTAGTGGCTTTCCTGTTGCATGGCGTCTGGCATTGGCTGCAGCGAAGGAAGGCTTGCCGGGTCAACTACCGGAAAACGCCTGCCTTCACGCGGGAGAAATACGGATTTTGTGGTCATAGCGAACCTCGAAGATTCGAATTATCTCATCGGCTCAGATGACTGCGGTTTTTATCTTGTTCTGGTGCCGGCGTAGTCGGAGCGGGCGCGTTCCATCGCCTTGGCGCGAGCTTCGAGCAGCTCGTCCTTCTTGCCCGCCGACCAAACCTGCGAACGGTCTAGGCTTTCCAGCGAGCCTTGGAAATGCGGCATCACATAGCGGGCGACGAGTTCGTAGCTATGCATAACCTGCTCGCGTGTGCCCCACTCGGTCGCCTGAATCATAAAGCCGCCGAAGCCGCCGCTTTCCGCGTCCACACGCTTGATTGTTTCGATAAGATCATCCGGCGTGCCGACGCACCACGCGCCGTTTTCGGTCATCACATCGATAATCTTGTCGCGATCCTTGTTGCTCTTCACCTCGAACGGGAGCTGGTGTCCGAGCGTCTTCACGAAGTAGTCGTACTGGTAGCGGCCCGCGTTCACGCGCGCCTGTTCTATCGCCTCTTTCTTGCTCTCCGCGAGATGCACGTGCATCACCACACGCCATTCGTTGCGGTCCATCGTGTTGCCGTGCTCTGTGGCGGTCTCTTCAGCAATCTTCCAGAAGTCGGCGAGGTTCGTGGCAATGCTGTCGCCGCGCGTTACGCTGACAGACAGGACGCCCGCGCCGTGCTTTCCCGCCAGCACCATTCCGGACGGGGACTGCGCCGCCGCCACCGCGATGGGAAAGTGCGGCTTGGTATATGGCCTGAGGTGCAATTGCGCCTCAACCAAATCAAACCACTCGGAGCGATAGGTGATGGGCTCAGTCTCGTTCAGCAGGCGCATTATAAGCGTCATAGACTCATCCATGCGCCGCCGCTGCACGACCGGGTCGATGCCGAGCATTGCCGCGTCGGTAACGAGCGCGCCGGGACCTACGCCGAGCATCGCGCGTCCGCGTGTCAGGTGGTCTAGCAGCACCATGCGGTTGGCGACCATCATCGGATGGTGGTACGGCAGGCTTATGACGCCCGTGCCGAGCTTGATGTTGCGCGTCCGCTCTGCCGCCGTCGCCATGAACAGTTCCGGCGATGCGATGATTTCCCAGCCCGCGCTATGGTGTTCGCCAATCCACGCCTCGTCATAGCCGAGATAGTCGAGCCACTGGATAATTTCAAGATCGCGTTCGAGCGATAGGGTAGGGTTTTCGCCCTTCCAGTGGAACGGCGCCATGAAGATGCCAAACTTCATTCTTTCGGGGAGTGTCATAGGTGCGTCCTTTACCTGTGCCGCCTGACAATGCAGGCGCGGATGAGACGGCTTTCGCCTCGCAACGATTTTAGCACGATGCCTATTGCAGGGCAATTGCGACACGCTTGGCACGCTTTCCCGCTATCCAAGGGGAATTAGCATCGATGGGCAGAATGGAAAGGGCTAATGGGATATGTATAGGATGTATTCTTTTACCCTTATGGGGAAGATTAAGAGGGGAGTGAAGACACGCAATATCATCTAGGCTGTGTTGACAATTCGCTTTTTCATGTCATTTTGAGCAACGCGAGAAATCTGAAGTCGGAAACAAGTTTGCATGCAACAATTTTAGATTCCCCACTGCGTTCGGAATGACAATATGGCCTTATTATTGGATCTAGGCGCATCAGCATTCAAATGCCAACAGAACCTAGTCATTTCACCATCTCGTCGTGGCAGGGCATTTCGGTTATAGTGAGTTACTCATAATCCGTTCGTGATGAGCCTGTCGAACTCCGAGAACGCAAAGCTGCGTACCCGCCCTTTGACACTCTCGGGGTGAATGAAAAATACGATTAGGCGAAACCGAAAGACCCTGTCTCTTCGCCGTGCAACGGCTGACGCGAACACCGCCATGTGATAAACTCGCCCGTACACATTTCGCGCTACGGCACCGCTATCTGACGCTGCCATACGACAATGAAACTAGGAGACGGCAATGGTCCCGCCTGATAGTATTTTCGGAGTAATACCCACTTGGGTGGGCGTGTATGTCGCGTCGATAGTCGCGTTCGGCGTCGCGGGCTATTTCCTGTACCAGCGCGTGTTCCGTTTAGTACTGCTCGGCAAGCCGGCGGAGCGGTTCGACCAACCCGTGCGGCGGTTTTTCGGCGCGCTACCGTTCATTTTCGGGCAGCGCAAGGTTTTGCAGCGCGTTTCATTGCGAGACCGCGCCGGGCTTGCGCACTTCTTCATATTCTGGGGCTTTCTGTCATTCTCGCTGAGCTACGCGCTGTTCATCTTTGGCGATTCGCTGTGGCATCCGTTGTCCGGCAAGATACTCACCGAGACGGGCTTGAAGGCGTTCACGATATATCTCGATGTGCTCGCAGCGCTTTTCTTGGTCGTGCTGGCGTGGGCGGCGATTAGGCGCTGGGGCTTCACGCCGAGCCGCTTGAAATTCGACCTAACTCAGAAGAAGGAATCGGCAATCATCCTCGCGCTGATTGCCATGCTGATGATATTCACGCTGCTCACCGAGGCATTTTACATCGTTGGCGGCGGAAGCGGTTCGCATGCGGTCGCGCCTGTCGGTGGCGCGATCGCCAATATATTCACCGGAATAAGCTCTGAATCGGCCGGCGTTCTGCAAGCCTTCTTCTGGTGGGCGCATCTCGCCATAATTCTGGGCTTCGCGATATACATCCCTCTGTCCAAGCACATGCACCTTGTCGGCGCGCCCATCAACTTCTACACGCGATCGCTGGAGGCGCGTGGCACGCTGTCCACGCCCACCGACTTGGAGACGGCAGAGGTATTCGGTGCGCATCGTGTGCAGGACTTCACGCAGCGGCAATTGCTGGACGGCTATGCCTGTGCCGTTTGTGGCCGCTGCACCGATGTCTGCCCAGCGAATATCAGCGGCAAAATCCTATCTCCGATGCACATCGTGGAAAATCTTAAAGAGCATACGCTAGAGACGGCGCCCGGCGTCATTGCCGGTGAAGACCCGCAAGACGAAAAGCCGCTGATAGGCCGCTGGATTCAGGAGGAGGCGCTGTGGGATTGCCTGACCTGCGGCGCATGCGTTGAGGAGTGCCCCGTAGGCGTGGAGCACATCAGCACCATCGTGGACATGCGCCGCTATCTTGTGATGGAGCAGGCGGAAATGCCGGAGACCGCGATGAATGCCCTGCTGAGCATGGAACAGCGCGGACACCCCTGGCGCGGCACGACATTCGCGCGCACGGACTGGGCGGAAGGCTTGGACATTCCGCTACTCGCCGACCATCCTGAAGCGGAAGTGCTGTTCTGGGTGGGCTGCACCGCCGCGCTAGAGCAACGCAGCCAGAGTGTCGCGCGCTCTATGGCGTCCGTATTGAAGCGCGCCGGCGTGGACTTCGCCATACTGGGCATGGAAGAAGGCTGCACCGGCGATCCGGCGCGGCGCATGGGCAATGAATATCTGTACCAGATTATGGCGCAACAGAACATCGACACACTAAACGGCTACGATGTGAAGAAGGTCGTTACCATTTGCCCACACTGCTTCAATACCATCAAAAATGAGTACCCACATTTGGGCGGTAACTACGAAGTGCTGCACTACAGCGAGTTTGTTGCCGAGCTGATAACGGACGGGAGGATCAAGCCGCTGGTGGAGATGAACACGACGCTCGCCTTCCACGACCCGTGCTATCTAGGGCGACAGAACGGCATATTCGACCAGCCGCGCGCAATTGCCGAAGCGATACCGGGCTTGGAACTAGTGGAGATGGAGAGATCCCGCAGTCAGAGCTTCTGCTGCGGCGCGGGCGGCGGGCACATGTGGGTAGAGGAAAGCCGCGGCAGACGCGTCAACCACGTGCGCACCGACCATTTCCTAGATACCGGCGCCGACACGGTTGGCGTATCCTGTCCCTTCTGCCTGCAAATGTTCGAAGAGGGCATCGGCACCAAAGAAGCCCAACACTCCCATCGCGCGAAGGATTTGCTGGAGATATTGGACGAGAGCTTGGGTTGAGCATTCAGAAAGACTCGAAGAAGAAATTAGAGAGTCCACCGTCATAAGTCGGTTGCAACGCACTCCGACTCATTCATACAAGTCGAATACTTCTTCCATTACTGCCCACCATTCGCCCGGATTAGCATCAGGGACGGGTGTTTGGAACTCACGCATCAGGGCGTCCCACTCTGCCGCGCGTGTGGACGCTTCGATGTAGCGGGGGAAGTTTCGCTCCAAGTCGAATTCGTCCGGCGCTTCGAGATACATGAAAAGCCTGTTGCCGCGCAGGAATATCTTCATCTTGGCAATGCCAAGCGAGCGCAGCCCTTCCAGCACCTCATCCCAAACGGCGCGGTGATATTCCTTGTACCGCTCGATTACATCGGCATCATCGCGCAAATCTAGCGCCATTGCATAGGATTTCATGTCTTACCTCTCGTCTGCCGCAATACGAGTTGCCTAGGTTCTGTGGACATTTCACAATTTCGTCCCATCATTCCTGCGGAAACAAGAATCCGGCGCTTGCATGCGGCGCTAATATAATAAAGACTGCTAACCATTGGTGCTAGTTGGAATCAGAGGGTGAATTGAGCAATAGAAAGTCTGA
>VXRI01000054.1 GCA_009838595.1 Chloroflexota bacterium
TTCCTGCGCAGCGCGAACACCGATGTGAACATGACACTTGCTATCGCGTTGATTTCCATGGTCACGATTCACATCTGGGGCTTGTCCGCGCTCGGTTTCGGACATGTGGGCAAGTTCATCAACTTCAAAGAAGGCCCCGTCGGCCTTTTTGTCGGCATACTCGAAGCCATCGGAGAGGTCGCCAAGATAATCAGTTTCACCTTCCGTCTGTTCGGCAACATGTTCGCAGGTGAGGTGCTGCTGTTCGCAATGGCGTTCTTGTTCCCGCTCATCGGCATTGTGCCGTTCCTCGGTCTGGAACTGTTCGTTGGCGCGATACAGGCGTTCATCTTCGCAATGCTCACACTGGTATTCGCGGTGATGGCGACCACGGCGCACGGCGGCGAGCATCACTAAACTAGATCACGGCATTATTGCATCACGACAACATCTATCTCATTCAGTCGAAAATGCGTAGGACCTGAAAAGTACAGGGTGCGCAGAAGTCAATACGAAGGAGAAGTGAAACATGGAAGATATGGCAAGCTTGGGGGCGGGTCTGGCTATCGGTCTGGGCGCTCTCGGTCCCGGTATCGGCATCGGCATGCTCGCAGCCAAGGCGATGGAGTCGCTCGGGCGCAACCCGGACGCCGCGGGCCCCATCCAGCAGAACATGATTCTCGCCATTGCGTTCACCGAGGCTATCGCGATTTACGCGCTGGTCGTGGCGATCATCATCAAGTTCGTCTAACCGCACAACTATAACAAACAACGCTGCCCTTTCCCTACGGCTATGGCGACATTCGCGCTACGGCGATGGCGCCGATAGCAGGTAGTCCCATAATGGCAATAGGGGAGGAGCGGCAATGAAGGCATTCAAAAGATAGGGGAGAAGGCATGGAAGCCTTGGGGATAAACCTGCCCGGCTTGATAACGCATATTGTGAGCTTTCTGCTATTGCTCATAATACTGCGGCTGACGCTGTACAAGCCTATTGTGAATATGCTTGACCAGCGTTCGCAGCGCATTCGAGAAAGCCTCGAGGCTGCAGAGCGCGCACGGCAAGAGTCCGCCGCGTCGCAAGAAGAGGTGGCAGCGCAGCTCGAAGCCGCCCGTGCCGAAGGTCAGCAGCTCATCGCGTCCGCGCGTGAGGTTGCCGACCGCTTCCGCGAGGAAGAGACAGCGAAGGTCAGGCAGGAGATCGACGCAGAGCGCAGCCGCGCGGAAGCCAATATTCAGCGCGAACGAGACGCCGCCATTGAGCAGCTCCGCAGAGAATTCGCAGGTTTGGCGATAACAGCCGCCGAGCGAGTTGTTGAACGCTCGATAGACGAACAGGCGCACCAAGACATCATTGACCGCGTTCTGGAAGAGAGCGCTTCCCGAATGAATCGCAACTAAAGCGCAATAGAGAGCAGCTAGGTCGCTACAAGCGCCTGGAAACGGCTGCCAGAGTTTGGCGGCAGCGAAGAGTTGAAGCGAGAAGGGTTAAATGGCAAGAGGAGCATCCGCGCGCAGGTACGCTCAAGCGGTCTTCGCGATAGCGTTGGAACAGGGGGAGCCGGACAAGTGGCTCGACGACCTTGCATTGCTCGCAGACGCGATGGCAAACGAAGAGTTCGCCACCTTCCTTGACGCGCCGCAATTCACATTGCAACAGAAGACCGATCTGATTGCGGAATCCATTGGCGATTCCGTAGCTGAGCTCGCGCGCAACCTCATGTCGCTGCTCGCATCGCGCAACTCGGCTAGGCTCTTGCCGAGTATTACCGAGTCGTATCAGCAGATGCTTGACGGACACAATGGCGTGGAACGCGCGGAAATCGTGTCCGCCGTGCCTCTGGGCGACGAGCAGCAGCAGCGCATTGTGCAAATGCTCACAAGCATTGTAGGCAAGGACATTACGGCGACTACAAGGGTCGAGCCGCACCTGCTCGGCGGTTTCGTCGCACGTGTCGGCGATAAGGTAATCGACGGCAGCACTCGAACGAAACTGGACGAATTGAGGCGCGAACTGGTGCAAGGCGCATAGCCCCGCATAGTCCCATATAGAATCGCGCATATAGGGCGCAGAGAATAAATACTACAAGCGGCATGCCATTGGACAGCGTCGCTTTGGACGGAGGAGCGGCATGGCAGTCAGAGGACAAGACATTGCTTCGGTAATCAAGCGCCAGATTGAAGAGTTCGGGCGCGACCTGAGTATGGTTGATGTCGGCACGGTCGTTGAGGTTGGCGACGGCATCGCGCAGGTTCACGGCTTGTCCGGCGTTGCCTACAGCGAACTGCTGGAGTTTGAGGGCGGCATCATGGGCATGGCGCTGAACCTTGAAGAAGACAGCGTGGGTTCCGTGATTATGGGCGATCCACTCGCCGTCAAAGAGGGCAGCGAGGTCAGGAGCACCGGCCGCGTGGTTGTCGTCCCCACGGGTGATGAACTTATCGGCCGCGTTGTGGATGCACTGGGCCAGCCCATCGACGGCAAGGGCCCCATCAACACAAGCAGCACGCGTGAAGTCGAAGTCGTCGCGCCGAATGTGGCTATCCGCAACTCGGTGGACACTCCGGTGCAGACGGGTATCAAAGCTATCGACGCAATGATCCCTGTCGGGCGTGGACAGCGAGAACTCATCATCGGCGACCGCTCTACCGGCAAGTCCGCCATCGCACTCGACTCCATCATCAACCAGCGCGGCGGGGATCTTATCTGCATCTATGTCGCCATAGGACAGAAAGTCGGCAAGGTGGCGCAAACTGTCGCGCTGCTTGAACAGTACGGCGCGATGGACCACACCATCATCGTCGCCGCGAACGCATCCGACCCCGCGCCAATGCAGTATCTCGCGCCATACGCAGGTTGCGCGATGGCCGAAGAGTTCATGTGGCAGGGCAAGGACGCGCTCATCATATACGACGACCTGTCCAAGCACGCTTGGGCGTATCGCCAGATGTCGCTGCTGCTGCGCCGCCCGCCGGGCCGTGAAGCATACCCTGGCGATGTCTTCTACCTGCACAGCCGGCTGCTAGAGCGCGCCGCGAAGCTTGACGAGGCGAACGGCGGCGGTTCCGTCACCGCGCTGCCCATCATCGAGACGCTCGCCGGCGACGTGTCCGCGTATGTGCCGACTAATGTCATCTCCATTACTGACGGGCAGATATACCTTGAGCCTGAGCTGTTCAATTCTGGCATCCGACCCGCCGTGAACGCCGGTCTTTCGGTGTCGCGTGTGGGCAGTGCCGCGCAAACTCGGGCAATCCGCGGAGTCGCGGGCAGCCTTCGCCTAGACCTCGCGCAGTACGCAGAGTTGCAGACATTCGCGCAGTTCGGCACCGCAGACCTTGACGCGGCAACACGACAGCAGCTCGAACGCGGTCAGCGCGCCACCGAAATCCTGAAGCAAGACCAGAATTCGCCAATATCCATGGAACAGCAAGCGGCGATACTATACGCCCTGGCAAACGGCTACTTGGACGATGTGGAAATCGAGAAGGTTCGCGCCTTTGAAGACGCGTTCCAGAGCTATTTCTCGTCTAACCAGCCCGACCTTCTCGCCGGCATAGCGGAGGCGCGAGACATCGGCGGGGAGAACGAAGAAGCTCTGAAGGCGGCGATTGACGACTTCAAGGCGAATGTGCCGTATTAGAGTTCATCAGTTTTTCAGTCGGACGGTTCGTCAGTGTGCTGATGTGTATTATTGGTTCGCAAGTGGGAATATAGAATTGTAAGTCTTACTGATGGATTGGTACATCCCAGAGTCGGTGTAGATACAGAACGAGATGATTTGAACCTATTGGGTAATCAAGGTTGGGAGCTTGTAAGCGTATCTGCGACTCACTCCGACTATAATGGTGAAACTGTTAGAGCTTACTTGAAACGACCATTGCAGGAATAAGAAATGGCAAGCGTAAGACAGATTAGGCGGCGCATTCGCAGCGTCGAGAATACGGCGAAAATCACGAAGGCGATGTCCATGATTGCGGCGTCCAAGATGCGCCGCACGCAGGAATCCGCCCTTCGTGGCAGGCCGTATTCCGATCTGATGCAGACGCTCTTGGCGCACCTCGCCGCACAGACTCAGGACGATGAAGAGCATCACCCACTGCTGATGGAACGACCGCGTCGCAATGTCGGGTTGGTCGTCATATCGCCAGACAGGGGCTTGACCGGTGGCTTGAATTCCAACATCAATCGCGCCGCAGGGCAGTTCGTCGTCGACCAGCAGGGCGCGGGTGTCAAGGTTATAGCGATGGGCAAGAAGGGCAGGGACTTCATGGTGCGGACAGGGCAGGATGTGCAAGCTGTCTTCACCGATATTCCTGACCGACCGGGCTTGGATGTCGTAACGCCGGTCGCGCGCATGGTCATCGACTCGTTCACGAACGAAGATGTTGACGCCGTGTTCGTTGCATACGCCGACTTTGTGAACACGACTATGCAGCGCCCGACGGTCGCGCAGCTTCTGCCCGTAGTACCTGCCGAGCTAGAAGCGACGCAGGCGGTCGGATACATATACGAGCCGGACGAGCGCCCCGTGCTGGACGCGCTGCTACCCCGTTATGTGGAAATGCAGCTCTACCATTACCTGCTCGAAGGCATCGCTAGCGAGCAGTCCGCGCGTATGGTCGCGATGCGAAACGCCACCGACAACGCCAACGAGATGGTGGAAGACCTGACGCTGGTGATGAACAAGGCGCGGCAGGAAACGATAACGAAAGAACTGCTGGACATCGTTGGTGGTGTAGCAGCGGTCGAATGATAGGATAGTTGTCAGTTAGCAATAATCGGTTGTCGGTGATATAGATACTGAAAAGGTATTTTATTGCTGGACCTCCATTTTTCGGATGCGCCACTTCAACTGAAAACTGACGACTAAAAACTGATAACTCTTTTACGGAGGAACCATGGCAACGGGAAAAGTAACCCAAGTCATCGGCACCGTGGTGGAC
>VXRI01000213.1 GCA_009838595.1 Chloroflexota bacterium
CGCTTCTATGTGGAGCAGGACTACCACTATCTGGCCGGATTTGGGCAGGTCGTGGCGACCGCGCTGTCGAAGGCGCCCGATTCGGCGACGCTCCGCAGACTCACGCGACGCATTACCACGCCGGTGGAACGTCCACTGCACGGCAAGATGTTCGATCTTCTGGAAATGACAGAAGCCGAAGCCGAAACTGTCGCGCTGTCGCCGACAAACTTGGCTTACATCAACCACATGCAAACGGCGGCATCGGCGGGCGGCGTTGGCGAGGCGGCAGCAGCGCTGCTGCCCTGCCCGTGGACTTACCACGAAATCGGCCAGCTGATTGATGTGCCGGAGCACCCGGTATTCACCTACTGGGCGGCGCCTTATCGTGAAGGTCTGCTCGAAGAAAGCACCGCAGCTTGGCGCGAACTTGTGGACGAGTTCGCGGCAAAATCAGGGCCGGCGGCGCGCGAGGCAATGCGAAGCGCCTTCATCACCAGCTCGCGCTATGAGTTCATGTTCTGGACTATGGCGTATCAGATGGAAGACTGGCCCGTGTAACACGCTGAAAAAATCAATTGGATGGCAACTGACTGCGCAAAACGACACCACGCGGCGCGACCGCGACAGGCAATTTGACACAGAGCGAGGGAGACGACGATGAGTCCCAGAATGTACGCGGGTCAAGTGAACGCGCCCGATTTTCCCGCCGGGCTGGAATGGATGAACATCGACAAGCCGCTGACCATGGCGGACCTGCGCGGCAAGGTGGTCGTGCTGGATTTTTGGACATACTGCTGAATCAACTGCATGCACGTATTTCCGCAGTTGCGGAAACTAGAAGAGAAGTACGCGGACGAGATGATAGTCGTGGGCGTGCATTCGGCGAAGTTCGCCGCCGAGAAGGACTACGAAAATGTTCGCAAGGCGGTGCTGCGCTACGAGATTGAACATCCCGTAGTCAACGACAAGGACTTTGAGGTGTGGTCGCAGTACGGCGCGCGCGCTTGGCCCACTCTGATGTTCATCGACCCGGAAGGCAAAGTGCTGGGCAAGCACGAAGGCGAGTTCGCGGTCGCTGACTTGGACAGCCTGCTTTCTAAAATGATAGCCGAGTACGACAACAACCAACTCGTCAACCGCGCTCCCATCACGCTGAACCTCGAAAAGTACAAGGAATGGGAGCGACCGCTGTCATTCCCCGGCAAGGCGCTCGCGGACGAACGGTCGAACAGGCTGTTCATAGCAGATTCCAATCACAATCGCATCGTGGTTACGGACTTGCGCGGAAACGCGCTCTATGTCGTCGGCAGCGGCAAGCAAGGGTTACGCGACGGCGCATTCGAGGAGGCGCGATTCCACGATCCGCAAGGCATGGCTCTCGACGGTGATACGCTGTTTATAGCGGACACGAAGAACCACGCAATACGCGCAGTTGACCTAGCAAACCAAAGCGTAATAACCGTCGCCGGCACCGGCGAGCAGGCGAGGTCGTTCCACCGCGGCGGCAACGCGCGCTTCGTACAGTTGCGTTCACCGTGGGATGTCGTGCTCGAAGGCGATAGCCTCTACATCGCTATGGCAGGCTTTCATCAGATATGGCGCTACGACCTGAACACGCAGGAAGTTTCGGCATTCGCCGGCAACGGACGCGAGCGCATCGTGGATGGGCCTCTCGCCAACGCGGAACTAGCGCAGCCTAGCGGCATCGTGAGCGACGGCGAGAAACTGTATTTCACAGACAGCGAAACGAGTGCAGTGCGGTCAGCAGACTTAAACACAAAAGGCTCTGTCAACACCATCGTCGGACTTCACCTGTTCGAGTTCGGGGATGTGGACGGCATCGGGGACGAGGTGCGTTTGCAGCATCCCATCGGCATCGAACTGCACGATGGCGTGTTGTACATCGCCGACACATACAACAACAAAATCAAGCGCATCTACCCGGCAACGCGCGGCGCGACATCGTTCATCGGCGTCAACACGCCCGGGCACGAAGACGGCGCGGGCGCATTCGCTCAATTCCACGAACCCGCCGGACTGAGCGCGGCGCGTGGCAAGCTCTACATCGCCGACACGAACAACCACGCCGTCAGAGTCGCCGATCTAAACACGCAAGAAGTCAGTACGCTGGAGATTAAGGGGCTTTAACGCTGGGCAAACCGACAAGAACGGAAACGGGAAAGCCGATGACACCATTGGAATTCTACGCCAAGTGGCGGCGCAGCCGCGGGCAGGAAGCGGCAGGCGCGCAGGAATGGTTCATAGACCTCTGCCGTGTTGTGGGACATGGCACGCCCAACGAATTAGACCCCATGCAGTCTTGGTTCACATTCGAGCGCTCACTGCGTGAGGCGTCTGGGCGGCTGGGACGCGCCGACGTCTATAAGCAGGGCTACTTCGCTTGGGAGTTCAAAGGACTGCACCGCGACCTAAACGAAGCATACTCCCAGCTCCAGCGTTACCGCGAAGCGCTCAACAACCCGCCAATCCTTGCGGTGTCCGACTTCCAAACTATCGAGATACACACCAACTTCACTAACAAGGTATCTGAAGTCCACACCATACCGATAAGCGAGTTGGACGAGCCGGAAAACATCGATCTTCTGCGGAATGTCTTCAACGAGCCGTTCAAGCTAGAGCCGCAGACTACGCCGGACGAGGTAACCAGAAACACCGCCGACATATTCGCCCAAATTGCCATATCCATGCGAGAGCGTGGCATAGACTCGCTGGAAGTCGCGCGCTTCCTTAACAGGCTTGTGTTCTGCTTCTTCGCGCAGGATGTGCGCCTGCTGCCCGACCGCGTGCTGTCCGACCTTTGTGAAAACTACAATTCCAATCCCGCCGAGTTCGACGACGCCTTGCTGGAACTCTTTCACAGCATGAACGAAGGCAAGCGCTTCGGATTCACGCCTATCCCCCACTTCAACGGTGACCTGTTCAAGAATCCGTCCACGATTTGCATGACCGGCGGCGAACTCGAAACGCTGGTCGAAGCCACGCAGCCCAACTGGGCGCACATCGACCCGTCCATTTTCGGCACGCTTTTCGAGCGCGTCATCGACCCTGAAAAGCAAGGGCTTATCGGCGCGGAATACACCACAGAAGACGACATCCTAGCCGTCATAAACCCGGTAATAATGAACCCGTTGCGCGTTGAGTGGAGCCACCTTCAGACGCAAGTGGGCGCGCTGCTGCTGTTCGAGAACGGGCGCGACGAAAAGCAGGCGAACGAACTGCTGCAAGGGTTCCAAACACGCCTAGCGTCTATTACCGTGCTTGATCCCGCTTGCGGCAGCGGCAACTTTCTGTATGTCGCGCTGCGCCAACTGCGCGACTTGGAAAAGGACATCCTGCGCGTTGCAGCAGAGCACGGCTTCACCGACTTTATACCGCAGGTCACGCCGGAGCAGTTCCTCGGCATCGAGCGCGACGAATACGCAAGCGAACTTGCGCGCACATCCCTGTGGATTGGCTACCTGCAATGGTCTATCGAAAACGGCTACCCCTTCCAGCGAGACCCCGTGCTGGGCGCGCTGAACACCATAGAGCGCCGCGACGCCATTATCGACTGGGACGCCGCCGGCAGCCCCACAGAACCCGAATGGCCTGTGGCAGACTACATCGTGGGCAATCCACCCTTCCTTGGGCATGTCCCTTTCCGAGAGCAGTTGGGCGACGATTATGTGGATGCTGTGTACTCGCTTTACGGCGAGCGCATCCCCAACTCCAGCGACCTGTGCTGCTACTGGTTCGAGAAGGTGCGCGCCGAAATAGAGGCGGGCAGATGCAAGCGCGCCGGCTTGCTCGCCACGCAGGCGATACGCTTTCAGTCCAACCGCCCCGTGCTGGAGCGCATCAAGCAGAGCGGCGATATCTTCTTCGTCATATCAGACAAGGAATGGCGCAGCAACGACCCGGAGGCAGCAAGCGTGCACATCTCCATCGTCTGCTTTGACGACGGTACGGAACAGGTACGCATACTGGACGACATAAAGACATCTAACATCAATGCCGACCTCACGTGCGGGCCCGACCTGACACGAGCCAAGCGGTTAGAGGAAAATCGTAACCTATCGTTCCAAGGTATTAGCCCAGTGGGGGACTTTGAAATTTCCGAAGAAGTCGCGCTTGACATGATGGAAATTCCCAATCTCCACGGGAAACCCAATTCCGATGTCATTAAGCGCTGGATTAACGGAACTGACATTACAAATCGTCCTCGCAATATGTGGATCATAGACTTCGGCACTGACATTTCTGAGGAAGATGCCGCGCTTTACGAAATTCCGTTTGAACATATTAGAGAAAGAGTACGCCCCGGACGCCTCAAAAATAAGGCGAGTTGGCTACCCGCCAATTGGTGGTTTCATGGGCATCTCCGTCTTGGAATGAGGCGGGCGCTTACAGGGCTGGAAAAATACATCGCAACTTCTTTGACGGCAAAGCATCGTTTTTTTGCACGGATAGTTGGAGATACATTGCCATCCAGCTCAGTGGTGGTCTTCGCCCGCGACGACGACTACTTCTTCGGCATTCTGCAAAGCCGGACCCACACGCTTTGGGCTTTAGCGATAGGCACACAACTGGAAGACCGGCCCCGCTACACCCCTACTACCTGCTTCGAGACCTTCCCCTTCCCGCGCCCTGACGACGAACAGCGAGAAGATGTCGCAACTGCTGCCGCCGAGCTGAACATGCTGCGCGAGAACTGGCTCAACCCCACCGACATGCTGGGGCAGCCCGCGCTCAGCGAAAGCCAGCAGCGCCGCCGCACACTCACGAATCTGTACAACGACAACCCCACATGGCTGCAAAACGCGCATGCCAAACTCGATGCTGCAGTCACAGACGCCTACGGTTGGCCCAACGACCTGTCAGACGAGCAGATACTAGACAGGCTGCTCGCGCTGAACCTAGAGCG
>VXRI01000183.1 GCA_009838595.1 Chloroflexota bacterium
TGATGTTGCGGCGGATGGCGTGGTAGTGAAGGTGGACGACCTCGCGTATCAACGGCATCTCGGCGTGGTGGGCAGAGAGCCGCGTTGGGCGGTCGCGTACAAGTTCCCCGCCGTGCAAGAAATAACCCGCCTGCTGGACATCCGCGTGAATGTGGGCAGGACTGGCAGCATCAACCCGTACGCCGTCTTGCAGCCCGTCAACATCGCCGGCGCGACCGTCCGGCAGGCAACGCTGCACAACGAAGACTACATCCGCGCCAAAGACCTGCGCATCGGTGATTGGGTTGTCGTGGAGCGGGCTGGAGAAGTCATTCCTCAAGTCGTCAGCGTTATCAATGACAGGCGCACGGGCGACGAGCGCGAGTTCCGCATGCCGCAAGCCTGCCCGAGCTGCGGCGAACCCGTCGTTAGTCCCGAAGACGAAGCGATGTCGTACTGCGTCAACGCATCCTGCCCCGCGCAGCTCGTGCGCCTACTGGAACACTTCGTCAGCCGCTCTGCAATGGACATCGAGGGCATGGGCATCAAGTGGGGCGAGTATCTGATAAGGCAAGGGCTGATTCGAGATGTCGCAGACCTGTACTATCTGAACCGCGAGCATCTGGCGCGGCTGAACCTGCTGGATGTCATCGAAGCGGCAAAATCGCGCGATTTCGCAGACGCGGTGTCCGGCAGCGGCATCCCGACCGTTGGCAAAAAATCGGCAGGCATCCTCGCCAAGCAATTTAGCGATATAAGCACATTAGCAAGCGCCGAAGAATCTGCCATCAGCGCGATAAGCGGCATCAGCGCGCGCAGCGCAAAGGCTATAACCGGCCACTTCGCCGAGCTGCGCACGCTTCCGCACATCACCGGACTCGGCGCGGACTTCTTGGGCAACAGGCTGATAGACATGCAATCGGACTTGTTCTATGTGAACAGGAAGCACCTGCTGCAGCCCGAAACGCTGCGGCAGAAGAGCGTATCGAACTTGCTCGGAGCAATCGACGAGAGCAAGCATAGACCGCTCGCGCGCGTTCTGGTCGCGCTGGGGATACGGCATGTCGGCGGCGAGGTTGCGGAACTGCTGGCGCGCTCGTTCACCACCATCGACAATCTGATGGCGGCGGACGAAGAGGCATTAATCGCCATTGACAGTATAGGACCGCGCATCGCCGATAGTGTGGTGTCGTACTTCCGTAACGATGCGAACCGCAATGTCGTGGAGAAGCTGCGAATCGCCGGCGTGCGCCTCGAGGACGAAGCGCGCGCTGTGCAGACCGAGCAGCCTTTCGCAGGCATGCGCTTCGTGATAACCGGCAGGCTAGAACAATACAGCCGCTCGCAAGTGCAAGACCTGATAAAACAGTACGGCGGCGCGGTCAGCGGCAGCGTCAGCAAGAACACCAATTACCTTGTGGCGGGTGAAGGCGGCGGCTCCAAACTAGCCGACGCCGAACGCCTAGAAGTCGCAGTGCTGACCGAAGAAGACTTATTAGCGATGCTGCCCAACCGCTAACTAACATCGATGGGCAGGATGGGCAGGATGATTGATAGGATAGGTAGGATTTAGTAATCCTCCCTAAACCTGACTGAGCAGTATGTCGCTTACATTCAACTTGGCGTTGGACAGCAGGGTTGGCGTTATCGTCTGCCCGCGCAGGAAACGGCGCACATTGAGGTATCTGCCGCTGGCTGTGTCCGGGTCGCTGTAGGAATCTATAAGGTCGTGCTGTAGGTTGACTTGCCAGACTTCCGGCGCGCCGCCACTCGCGTATCTGGGGATTTTCACATTCGCGTCGTAGTTGATGGTGCTGTCCGAAACTTCGATGATGAGCAGCACATCTTTCGGCGTAGGATATGTTTCCCTGTAGCGATTTTCATGCGGACGCGCTATAACCAGGTCCGGCTCCAACAGGGTGTCGTCGCTCATTTTCAACGGATTCTGTGGGCGGACAATAGCGCTTCCCTGCGTTGCCAATACGAAGCGTTCAGTGAGCGTATCTACGCAAGCCGCGTGATAACTTCCGATCGCCGCCATCTGAATAATCTCCCCGTCCAGAAGCTCCAATCGGTCATCTTCGTAGAGAATACCGGCTTCCGCCATCTTGATGAACTCTTTTACGCTGAAGCGCCGCTTGGTCAAAAGCGCGGTCATTGCGCCCTCCTGTTTTCGATTGTGTCGATTCACAAGTGTCTGGCATGCGACGAATGGATGACCTATCTAACGCACGATGACTTCGACGCGCTGTACTAGGTTATTGCCCATGCCTTGCAGCGTCCAGGGCTGTGCGCTCGGCTGCACATTGCCCTGTTCGTCGGTGGCGCGCACGGATAGGTAGTGTCTGCCGGGCTTCGCGTCCCATTCGAACGACCAGTTGCGCCACGCGAATTGCCCAACCTGCTTGCCGAGTGTTGCCTGCTGCCAGTTCATGCCGTCGTCCACGCTGACTTCGACCTGCGTAACACCAAGCCTGCCTGCCCATGCTTTGCCGGACAGTACGACCGCGCTGGCATCCATCAGGCGCGTGCGTGTCATGAAGTCTGGTATGCCCGGCGGAATCATCAGCGCGCGCACTCGCATCGTGCTCACCGGCTCGCCTGGGTCGTCGGGCGAGGTTTTGTAGCGGTATGTCTGGTCCATCTGGTATCCGGTGAACGGCTCCGAGACAGCCTCGATGGTGTTAAGCCACTTAACGCTGGTCATACCGTACCAGCCCGGCACAATCAGCCGCAGCGGGTAGCCGTGCTGCGGTTCGAGCGGCGCGCCGTTCATCTCGTAGGCGAGCATCACCTCGTCGCGCATCGCGTCGTTGACGGTCAGGCTGCGCTGGTAGAGTTGCGCCTCGCCGCCCTGCACGCCCTCGTCGCTGCCCGTGAACACCAACTCGACCGCGCTCGAACCCACGCCCGCTTCTTCGAGTACGCCGCGCAACGGTGTACCTGCCCACTCCGCCGTGCCGATGGCTTCGAGCAGCCACGGCTGGCTGACGGGACGGGGATTCAGCCGCGCTCTACCGTTGCCAGCGCACTCCATCGTAACAGGCATCGTAACGCGCGGACGTTGCCGAATGTCCGCCATGCTCAGGCTGATAGGATTCGATACCAACCCGCCTATGTCCAGTTGCCACGAATCTGCGTCCGCAGCCGGGATGTCGAAATGTATCAGCAGGTAGTGCATGCCCGTGGGCGTGATGTCATAGCGCAGTCCTTCAAGAGGCATCCCACGATTGCGAAACGCGAGCGCGAGTTCCTCTTCATAGTAAGTATTGGAGTGGCTAAGTCCGCTGCCATCGCCGACCGCGCGAAATAGGTGTCGTAGGTCTTCCTGTGTCATAATCTCTCCGTCCATTAAAAAAGGGACGCCCCGGCGTTTAACAGGGACGCCCCACTATATCCGAAGTCTGACAGACTGATTGACTGACGAACTGAACGACTATCGCTCGATTGGCGCGCGCACGATGCTGCCGTACTCGGTCCAAGAGCCGTCGTAGTTGGACACATTGTCTAGCCCGAGAAGCTGCGTCAGCACGAACCAAGTGTGCGAAGATCGCTCACCAATGCGGCAATAGGCAATAGTGGGCTTGGAGTTGTCCACGCTGCCGCCGTAGATGTCAATGAGCTCGTCCGCAGACTTGAAGTTGCCGTCCGGAGCGACTGCCGTTGCCCAAGGAACATTTGCCGCGCCGGGTATATGCCCGCCGCGCTGTGAACCTTCTTGTGGCAGTGCCGCCGGCGCGAGCAACTCGCCGCTGAACTCTTCCGGCGCGCGTACATCGATGAAGTAGGAACTGCCATTCTTCGCGGCGTTCAGCACATCCTCGCGGAATGCGCGGATATCGTTGTTCGGCTCTGCCGCGATGTATCTGACCGACTCGGGCGAGGGAACATCAGTCGTGAGCGGGCGACCTTCCGATTCCCACTTGACGCGTCCGCCGTTCATCAGCTTGACATTTTCGTGCCCATACAGCCGCATCTGCCAAAACGCCCACGCCGCGAACCAATTGTTATTGTCGCCATATAGGACGACCGTCGTGGCGTTGCTGATGCCGGAGCCGCCGAGCAACTCCTCCATGTTCGACTTAGAAATAATGTCGCGGCTGAGCGTGTCTTGCAGCTGCTCCGTCCAATCCCAGCCAATTGCGCCTTCGATATGTCCTTGATCATAAGCGCTTGTGTCCACATCGACCTCAACGAGCCGAACACCATCATCGTCGCCGTGCTCAGCGACCCACTCCGTGCTAACCAATGATTCAGGATGCGCGTATTCCGCCATGAAAAGCCTCCTAATGTTTGTGCTTGTCAAATGTATGTAAATCTCTGAAGGTGAATGTCTTGTGCTGCGTGCGCTATTGGGACACCTTGCTCCTAACCTAACCTTCCTCCACAGGGAGAAGGGACACACGGAGCCGTCCACTCTTATTGACGGATAGGGACAAGGTGAATTTGCCTGCTACCGTAAAGTTTATCACCATGTCCAATTGCTAGTCCAATGCAGACAGATTGGGTAACCGTCCCACAACATGGCATGCGGTAGCTTGTGCGTAAAGTCCTTCCCTATCAATGGTATGCAATGATGGAAGAACAGCAGGCCTGCGCTGCGAGATAAATGCCCTTCCCACAACACCTATCTTGAACATGCAAAGCCGTCTCGTCCCGTAGTCACCAACAAATTGACAGACTGAATTACTGAATTACACGGCGCCCCGCGTCATCAACCTATTCGTATTCACATATCGCCGCGGATCCAGGTCGCGCCCGGCGAGCGCCGGATGTTCAGCGCTGTAGCGGTGACAGCGAAATGTGGCGTTCGAGTTTTCCATACCGTCGCCCCCCGTCATCATGCCGTAAGCCTAATATGGGTAGATGGTCTCGCAGTCACTTTCGCCGCCCGG
>VXRI01000019.1 GCA_009838595.1 Chloroflexota bacterium
TTCGCGAAATCTGTTAACATCATGAGTAGGTCAGTCATTAGTAGTCTGTGATGTGAAATGTATAGACAAGACGAGCCTGAAGTAAACCTAGGACAGATTCTGGAAAAAATCCGCTCATTCAACCCGTTCAAGAGTGGCGGCGATGGCGGCGGCAATGGCGTTGCATACTTCATCCTGGGGCTGTTCGCGGTGGGGATAGTATTCTGGCTGGGCACCGGAATATACACCGTGCAACCCGGCGAAGAGGCGGTGCTGCGGCTGGTCGGCAGATACTACGACACCACCGACCCCGGCTTGCACTGGTTCTGGGCATCCCCAATCGGAGAGCGCAATGTGCTGAGGGTTGACGAAGTGCGCCGCCTAGAAATCGGCGTGCGTGGCAGTGCGCCCATTCCCGACGAATCACAGATGATTACCGGCGACCAGAACATCGTGGATGTGCAGTTGCTCGTGCAGTACAACATCAAGAGTTCGCAAGACTTTTTGTTCAAGGCGGTTGACCCGGCAGGGCTGACTATCAAGGACGCGGCGGAAACTTCGCTGCGGCAAGTCGTCGGACAGCGTGCCATTGATGATGTGCTCACCATTGAGAAGGAAGCCGTGCAGGAAGACACACGCCTAAAGCTGCAGGAACTGCTGGACTTGTACCAGACCGGCATCCGCGTAACGGAAGTAAAGTTGCTCAATGTGCGCCCGCCCGATCAGGTTCAGGACGCGTTTGACGATGTGGTGCGCGCCCGCGAGGACAAGGACCGAATCATCAACCTAGCCGACGCATACAGAGAGGCACAGCTCCCACTGGCAAGGGGTGACGCCGCACGGCTGATGGAGTCCGCAGAGGCATTCAAGGAAACCCGTGTGGCACAGGCGACAGGTCAAGCCGAACGGTTCGTCGCCGTGCTGCAAGAATATGAAAAGGCGCCGGATGTAACGCGGCAGCGCCTGTACCTAGAGGCGATGGAAGAGATTCTGCCGGGCGTAACGAAGTTCATCGTGGATGCGGAGAACGGCGGCAATCTGCTGCAACTGCTGCCTCTGAACGAAACCACGAACGGCACTTCTCCGTTCAGTGTCCCTACGCCCACATCCAACTAGCGGTTAACACCTAGCGACCACCAATTGGCAATCCGTTTTGGCAATACATCGGCAATCGCGGATCCGCACAGCCGCCCGTAGATATTCGGGATCGGCGCACATAGAAATTGGACGAGTGAGATGAAATTCATTGCCGGGCTGGTAGTTCTGATAGCGATAGTGGCGGCGATTATTGTGCCACAAACGCTCTATATCGTGGACGAGACGCAGCTCGCCATTCTGACCCGCTTCGGCGAGCCGCGCAACTCCATCTCCACGCCTGGCCTGTACATCAAGACGCCCTTCGTCGATAGAGTGCGCTACTTTGATAAGCGCATCCTCATCTTCGACGCGCCGCCGGACTCGCTGTTGACGGAAGACAAGAGGCGGCTGGTTATTGACGTGTACGCGCGTGCTAGAATCACAGATCCGCTGCTGTTCTTCAGGACGGTTCAGACGGAGGCGCAGGCGACGTCCCGAGCTGTGGATATAATCAGTTCGGAACTACGCCGAGAGATTGCTCTCGACACGCAAATCGAGGTCATCCAGGAGACGCGCGAGGAAATCATGAACCGCGTGCGCGACTCGGTAAGGCCAAAGTTGCAGGAGTTCGGTATAGAGACAATCGATGTGCGCATCAAGCGGGCGGACTTCCCTGAGACCGTTGCGGAAAGCGTCTATGCGAGGATGCAAGCCGAGCGCAAGAGAATCGCCGACCGCGAGCGCGCGCAAGGCGCCGAGCGCGACGCGGAAGTGCGCGCGAACGTTGACAGGCAAGCTGCCATCATACGTGCGGAGGCGGAACGGGACGCGCAGATTATACGCGGTGATGGAGAGGCTGAGGCGGTGCGAATATTCGCGGAGTCACTCGGGCAGGACCCAGAGTTCTACGCATTCCAGCGCAGCCTTCAGGCATACAAAAATTTCCTTCCGGAAAGCGGCACGACGGTCGTGTTACCCGCGGACAGTTCGCTGTTCCAATTCCTGCAGACGCCCAGTGGCAACAACTTGACCAACGGCGTCGAGGCGAACGGCTCACACGCATCCACCGCTCCGCCGGTAACTAATGCTGCGCTGACTCGCTCGGTTACCGAGACCCCGGTAGAAACCCGTGCGCGTGGATTCCTCGCCGACAAGCTTGGCGTGCCATCCGGCAATCTGACGCTAGTCCGCAGCAACGCCGTCGAATTTGCGGACACTAGCCTAGACTGCCCCGCTCCGGGCATGATGTACGCCCAAGTAATCACGCCGGGCTACGCTATCACCTTCGAGCACGGCGCCGCCACCCACACCGTCCACACCACAGACGACGGCTCTTCGATAACTTCCTGCGAATAGCCGCAGCCTGTTTGCCGTTGTCGCAGGTGTTGTGTCCCTATTGCCCTTTTCCCCCATTGAGGGGAAAGGTTAGGATCGGGCAGCAACAGCGCCTACGAACAATCCGCGCCCATGCACATCTCGCCGCTTTCATCTTTCCTCACCTTATCCTCGTTCGCAAATCAATTAGGGATGAGCGTCAATTGGAAAATCAGGCTGTGTCCCAAAGATGGGTATAAAGGCGCAATGCATTTTCTGCCGCAGACGCTATAATCTACATTTCAGGACTTGGCGTATTCTGTAATCTGAGTGCGATTCATGCTCCATCCCAACCTTCTCACGGAGGATGGAAGGGACATTTTGGGCCGGCAGTTGCGCCTGTTGCTAAACAGTGGATATCGAACACCCGCTACACATATGCGCCAATGAGGTATATACTTGAATCTGCCGAATACAGAACAATTGTGCCAGTCCGGTATTGGCGAGCGTTCTACCAACGAAAACGCCTCCATTGCCGTTCAAATCTTCGACGAATTCGCAGGCGCCATCAGCCCACCATGGCTGGAAGCCGTGTGCCGAGTAGTACTGATGCAAGAAGGTATCGCGCAGCATGTCAGCCTTGTGATTGCGGATGACGATACGGTGCGCGCGCTTAACGCCGAGTATCGCGGGTTGGACAAGACGACCGATGGGCTGTCATTCGCGTTCGACAATGCAGGCGAGTATTACGGCGAAGACGATGCGCCATCCCGCTGGTCTGCGGACGAAGAATTTGTGCTGCCGCCGGGCGAATCTGCCGGCTTGGGTGAGGTTATCGTATCGTATCCGCAGGCGGTACGACAGGCGCAGCAAGCCGGGCATCCGGTTGAGCGCGAGCTGGCGTTTCTTGTTATACACGGCATTTTGCACCTGATAGGGCACGACCACATGTATGACGACGATGCCCGCGCGATGCAGGACAAGGAACGCAGGGCGATGGAGCGCGTGGCAGCCCATGGGGTGAGAGGTAGCAATGGCTGAGGTCTTTTACAGGAAGTGGCGACCGAGAAGTATGAGCGAAGTCGTCGGGCAAGACGCAATTATGAAGACATTGCGGCAGGCGGTTGCGCAGCAGCGAACGGCGCACGCCTACCTGTTCTGCGGAACGCGTGGCACGGGCAAGACCAGTACGGCGCGCATTCTCGCGAAGGCTATCAACTGCCTGTCGCCGCGAGATGGCGAACCCGACAATGAATGCCATATCTGCGTGAGCATCAACGAAGGACGCTCGCTCGACCTTATCGAGATTGACGCGGCGAGCAACCGCGGCATCGACGACATCCGCGAACTCAGCGACAAGGTGCGCTTCTCGCCGATCGAATCGCGTTACAAGATATACATAATCGACGAAGTGCACATGCTGACCGACGCCGCCTTCAACGCGCTGCTGAAGACATTGGAAGAGCCGCCCGAACACGCGAAATTCATCCTCGCCACCACGGAGGCGTACAAACTTCCGCCGACTATCATATCGCGTTGCCAGCGTTTCGACTTCCGGCGCATTCCCATCGAGCGCATGGTGGCGAAACTCGCGGACATCTGCGGACAGGAAGGCATAGAGGCATCCAACGATGCGCTGCAGCTCGTGGCGCGTATGGCAAACGGTGGTCTGCGAGACGCCGAGAACTTGCTCGAACAGGTCGTCGTGTCATACGGCTCACCGATAAGCGAAGACGATGTACGCCAGCTGCTAGGGCTTGGCGGCGACGAGATGGCGCTTGAACTTGTGCGGCATATCATCGCCAAGTCAGTCAAAGACGGCATCGCTACCGTCAACGGCGCGTCCGAGCAAGGCACAGACTTGCGCCAACTATTGCGCGGCACACTCGAATACTTGCGAGCGCTGTTGCTGCTAAAGACCGGCGCTGGCGCGACATTCGGCTACTCGGACGAAGTGATGGGCCGCCTTAACGCGTTGGTCGCCGGCGTATCCATGGAGCACCTAGTTAGGTCTCTGAAGGTGTTCGCAGCCGTCAACATGCGCAGAGACGCAGCATCCACCCTGCCCTTGGAACTCGCGCTGGTCGATATGGCGACCGAGCCGGAGCCTATGATCGCCGCACCTGCGCCACAGCAGCCTTATGCCTCCGCGCGTCAGACGGCGCCTGCGCCGCGTTCTCAGCCGTCTATGCCGCAAGCGCAGCCGTATCAGCAGCAGCCGAATCGAACTGCGCCAACGGGCACGCCATCGCCAACCGGCGCACCGCCGCCGTATCGCCCCGCATACCAACCGCCTGCGGCAAGCGCCGCACCTGCCGGCATACCCAACGGTATGTCAGCGCCGGGCGGTGAAATACCCAGCGAACTTGACGCAAAGTTGGCATACCAGTGGAACAGGATTGCCAACGAACTGCGATTCATTGGCGCCAGATTCAAGGTTGGCGCTATGCTGCGAAGTTCAAGAGAGCGAGAAATTGTCGGGGATACTATAATAATCAGG
>VXRI01000119.1 GCA_009838595.1 Chloroflexota bacterium
GGTCCCGCATATCCCGATGCGCTTGATGAGCAGCTTCGCGCGCTGGATGCGGATGCGCGCAGCGCGGCTTGCCGCGGATCCGTACCGGCTGATGTTCCACTTTTCGCCGCAGCAGAATGTGATGAACGACCCGAACGGTCTGTGCTTCCGGCAAGGGCGGTGGCATCTGAGCAGCCGTCTTCTGCGGAAGGCGCTCAGCCATGCGATCGCTCTTATGCTGAACCAAGCTCAGATCTTGCCCTTGTGCAGACAGGGGGCAACCCACCTCTGCAAATCTCCAAGCTGCTAAACTGAAAACCCGTACATCGGGTTAACTTAATTCTATTCATCTCTTACATCCGTGCCATCGTCCGCAAAGAACCGCGCCAGTTCGTCGCGTGGGAAGGTAGGCAGTGGACGCTCTTCTCCGTTTGTATTGATGCGCAAGCCGGCGGACTGCTGGGTGATGCTGCCGATTATGCTGGCGGGGATGCCTTCGCTGCCTAGCACATGGACGACGCGTTCGGCGTCCGGCGGCGGCATAGTGGCGAGCAGCGCGCCGGATGCGATCAGCCCGAGCGGGTCGAGCGAGAGCGCGTCGCAGATTGCGCGGCACTCGGGCAGTATCGGGATGCGCGCCGCGTCAACGGTCAGCCCTACTTCCGCCGCCGTCGCGAGCTCCAGCAGAGCTGACGCTATGCCGCCTTCTGTCGGGTCGTGCATGGCGTGTACGGTTGCCGTGTCGCAGGCTATTGCCGCAGCACGCGCCACGCTTATACCCGGTGTGAACAAGAACGCCTTAGCACGCTCGATGACCGCCTGCGGCACACCTTTAGCGGCCAGCGCGTCCTCTGCTTCGCGCGCCAGAATCGATGCGCCTTCAATCGCCACGCCTTGCGTCAGTACGATGCTGTCCCCGACCTGCGCGCCGGATGTCAGCACGACCTTGTCTTTGTCCACTTCGCCGAGCATCGCGCCCATCATCACAGGACGCGGCAAGCCGTAGGTTATCTCGGTGTGTCCGCCGATGAGCGTGATGCCAAGGGATTCGCACGCCTCAATCAGTTGCGAAAATATCGTGGCGGTCTGAGTTTCGGTCGTGCCTTCGGGCAACAGAAGCGTCGCCAGCAGCCAGCGCGGAGTCGCGCCCATCGCCGCTAAATCGTTCGCGTTGACCTGCACCAGATACCAGCCGATATGGTCGGTGGCAAATGTGATGGGATCGGTCTTGGCGACGAGATACCGGTCGCCCATGTCGATGAGCGCGGCATCTTCCCCGGCGCGCGCGCCCAGCGCCACACGCGGGTCCCGAACATCTATGTCGGAGAGCAACCGCGAAAGCAGCTCCATCGGCAGTTTGCCAGCAAGCATATTTAGTCAGTCAGTCTATCAGTATGTCAGCTAGTCAGTAATAAGGTAACATAGATAGGGTCTTTTGATTATGTATGCTATTTGGGGCGAAGCGAGAAAACTAAACGCGTTGACTACGGACAAGCTTGTTTCCATACAGCGATTTTAGACCTTCACTTCGTTCAGGGTGCCAACCGAAATGCCCCGTAACATAGATGAGCAAGAAACTGACTGAAAGACTAATGAACTGACGACCATGATAACTGCAGTATTTTTCGATTTATACGGTACTTTGGCCGGCTTTCGGCCTTCGCGCTATGAGATTCAGTCTGAAGCGCTCGCGGACTTCGGTATCACGGTGACGCCGGACGGCATTCTACGCGGGTATTATCTGGCGGACGCCTTCATGTCTCATCAGAACGCCACGAAGCCGGTGCGCAGCCTGTCGCGTGAGGAGTACCGCGCGTTCTTCGCCGAGTACGAGCGGCGTGTGCTGCGTGGCGCGGGCGTCGAGGTGTCGCATGAGCAGGCGTTGGAGATATGGCGGCGCATACGGCGCATCGACTACGCGCTCGCGCCGTTCGACGACACCGTACCCGCGCTAGAGGCGTGCAGGCGTATGGGCTTGACCGTCGGGCTAATCAGCAACATGAACCGGAACGGCGATGAACTGGCGGACAGCCTAGGACTACTGCCGTATCTGGACATCTCGATAACATCGCATGAAGTCGGCGCGGAAAAGCCCGACCCGCTGATATTCGAGCATGCGCTGGAACGCGCCGGAACTCAGCCCAAAAACGCGGTGCATGTGGGCGACCAGCTAACATCAGATGTGGCGGGCGCGCTGAATGTGGGTATAAACGCTGTATTGCTGGACAGGGACGGGAACCATAGGGACTACAAGGCGCAGCCGCGCATCACCGACCTGTCCGAATTGCCGGAACTATTGGGGACAATGAGCGGCTAGAAGTCGTCATCGGCCTTGCGCCTGCGTCGCTTACCCACGACCTCGACCGTTTCGGCGGCAACCACCGGCGAAATATAAGCGTCTCGCTTCTGTGCCTTCTTCTTGGGCTTTTTAGCCTCACGCTTAGGGACACTTCCTCGCGGCATAACTTTCACCTCCCTAATTGGTGTTGGCTCGACCATTGTCATCGTCACAATTGCAACAGTCGCACTTGCCAGAGTTTAGACGAGATTTAAGGATATGTAAAGTAATGATGTGAAAGTGGCGCATCCTACGATGCCGTGCGCTATCGAGGGAGATGCCGGTGGATAGCGACCGCCGCCCCAATCTCACAAACGCTGCACTATGGCTACGACCGCGCTCACTACCACAATCAGCAGTCCAAAGCGCGCACAGTCGATTTTCCGTCTCTTCCTCTTCCACTTTTGTAGCAAGATGTTCGTAACCGCCTTCCAAACGGCTCACGGCCTTGCTACTTTAAGCTTTGACATCTTCGACTGTTGCCATACTTGTTTTATCTTTATCTACAACATCTACAACCTTTTACGCTTATACTTTAACAGACGATTAGCCAAAGGTGAACGGAGGAGGTTGCCTGCCGTCGATGTCGGTAAAGCCGTATTCTCGCGCTAGTTCGCCGGTCTTGTACGCGTTGCCGCTTCGTCGCATCACATCGCGGTCGGTGGCGAGCGAGACTACGGCGCGGCCTGCGTATCGCGGCGACTCAGAGGATGCAAGCTCTTCGGGGGTTGAGTATCGCATTACCCGCTCCGTGCGAGTTAGTCCGGGGTAGAGAGCTAGGGCAGTGATGCCGTGCGACTGAAGCTCCTGCGCGAGGGCGAACGCCATGCGGTCAACTGCTTCCTTCGCGGCGTCGTACATCACCCATCCGCGATACTTACCATTGTCGCCCGCCGAAATGTTTACTATCAACCCGCTGCCTTGCGGGATCATCAATGGCACCGCGAGGCAACTCGCGACATAGTGGGCGCGCACGCCTGCGTCGAACATCAGGCTCCATCTCGACATCGGCTGCTTCCAGAAGGGCATGCTGAAATCATGGTCCCCGAATCGTTCGTAGCCACCCCAGACATTATTTACCAGAATGTCGAGTTTGCCCTGCTCGTTCTGGATGCGCTCGAACAGCCCTTCGACCTCGGAGTCATTCGTATGGTCGCAGCGCACGGCGATGCCGGTTCCGCCGGACTCTGTTACCAGCGCGGCGGTGCCATGTACATTGCCGCCCAGTTGCTCTGTGGTCTCGTCGTCGCTCACACTGCGTCCCGATATATATACGGTTGCGCCCGCGATGCCAAGTTCATGGGCGATGCCGCGCCCGATTCCCCGGCTTGCGCCCGTTACAAGGGCGATTCTGCTCCTCAAGTCAGCCATTTCAGCCTCTCCGACCGGTTAGTTCGATACTTGCCTTGTTGACACTTGATTATGTCAGACTACAATGAGTCTATCTTACATAATTTGGAGGCGCGACATGATTACGAAATTCGACAGCCTGTACGCCGGGCATGTGGATATGGACGACATCGGCTATGCTGGAACGGCGGTGAACGATCGCCTTTTCGACAATGACCATCTGGCGAGCGTCTATTCCAAGACGGACGTGATAGCCAAGACGATGGACGCCAACGGCTATGACACATTCTGGCTTGCGGAGCACCACTTCCAGCCGGAGGGCTACGAGTGCATCCCGAATGTGCTGATGAGCGCGGTGCATCTGGCGCACATCACGGAGCGGCTAAACATCGGCTGTGGCTTCAATATCGCCCCGATGTGGCATCCGCTGCGCCTCGCCGAGGACTATGCGACTGCGGACATCCTGACCGACGGGCGTGTCCGATTCGGCGTTGGGCGCGGCTACCACAGCCGCGAAATAGAGTCATTCGGTTCGCCACTCTTCGATCAGGAGGGCAACCGCGACCTGTTCGAAGAGCAAGTGGACATCATCTTCAAGGCGTTCAACGAAGATTCGTTCTCACACCACGGCAAAAACTACACCATCCCGCCGAGCGTGCCGTATCGGGGCTACGACCTGCAAGAGATAACTCTCGTGCCGCGTCCGCTGCGTCTGCCTGTCGAGTGCTGGCAGCCGATACAGAGCGCGACTCCTCGCGGGCTGAACTTCATGGCGAAGCACGGCATCAAAGGCATCATCGGCGGCGGCGTAGCGGAAGGTGGAGCGATGCACCGCGTCGTAGAAGCGTTCCGAGACGCATACGCGCGCACCGGCGTTGACTTAGAACTCGGCGGCAACCTCAGTTTCGGCTATCACTTCTACCTCGCCGACAGCAAGGAAAAGGCGATACGAGAGGCAGCCGCGCTGTTTGAGGAAAACTTGAAGATGTTCGGACCGCTGCGTCTGGTGCGCGCGCTCAGCGAAGAGCAGATAGACGCGATGAGCGATCCGCAACGCGCGCCAAACTCCGACCTGCCGCGCATCGAAGGCGCAGTCGAAGCGGGCGGATTCCTATGCGGCACGCCCGAAGAAGTCGCCGCCCAGCTCAAGCGCGTGGAAGAGGCATACCCGGGCTTAGACAGAATAAGCG
>VXRI01000070.1 GCA_009838595.1 Chloroflexota bacterium
AGGTATATGAGTTAGCGTAGCGGTTGCAGTGAAGCTCGGCGTCGGCGTGAAATTATTAACAACATCACCGCGATGTTCGGAGTAGCAGTCGCCGCTCCAAGCGCCGCTTGCCGTTGCAGACACGGACACGCCGCCCAACGGATGTACTCCACAGGCTGCAACTTCGCCTTCGGCGGCATGCCCCGCGACAAGGTAACGGCGGCGATGCGCCTGTTCGCCGATGAGGTGATGCCGCAGTTCGCGGGGTGAGGGGAGCAGCCCCGCTCCACTCCCATGGCAGGCGGCGATACCGCTTATGGCGCGGGAATTGGCGTCGCCGTGGGAACGAGCGTTGCGGTTGCCGTGGGTTCGGATGGTGGTGTCTGAGTTGATTTTGTTCCCGCCGTGGTGACTACCACTTGTGCGTCTGTGCCATTGTTTGGATGCGCTGTCACTGCTCGCACCAGATATGCATACTCTGTACCAGACTCAATACCATCCGTATCCTCGTAGGTCGCTGGGCAAACAAAGCACTCGCGATTTTCGTTTTCCGACGGCACATCCGCTACGATTACGAAATCGGCATCAGTTTGCACTCTCCGCAATACGCGATAGCCGCTGACGAACTCAACTGCTTGCCCTGGCTCATCCCACCGCAGTGTTACAGAGTTTTGCGTTGCTGTCGCCGTAAGGTTACGCACAGTCATCCATTCGGACATGTTGTTCTTGGCTTTCTCAAAGCGCAGCCTGTCCGCCAATTCGGGGTCTGCAATCTGCCCGGCAATCTTTCGCTTCAATTCTTCTAAGCCAACTGCTGTGGATTCAGAAGCAGAACCACTGGCGGATGAAGACGCTGAACTTTCAGTTGCATGTGATACTCCTCCGCCTGTGCCGCAACCCGGACGATACTCCACACAACCGTCAGGATGGTCCATTAGAAATGCTTTAGACCCGCTTGAAGCCCCAGAAGCTCCCGAACCGAATACTGCCGCGGTTTCGCCTGCTGACGCCAGCGGCAGCCAGCCTCTGTTCGCCGCTATCGAATGCCGCTCCACTAACGGTCTGGATTCGAAGTACCCCAAGGCGTAGCGGTCAGGCGAGTGCGTGCTTGGCCAATCCGGCAGAGAATCGGAAAGAAATACAACCGCTTCCCTATCATCCCACTTCGTGTCTCGGTGACTCAGATAAAATGCGTATTCTTTCAAAGCCTCTTCTTCGGAACTTCTATCCGCTTCATCAAGCTTCACCATGCCCCAGATGTTGGAAAGTCCGTTTCCTCCCATCAGATATTCAAGAACCTCAAACTTGAACCCCATATATGGGGAGTAGAGTTTATCGCCATTAAGATGTTCCGGTGTTGTAACCGCTACGTAAGGCTCAACTTCCATAAGCCGCACCCTTGCTATTGTGTCCGAAGTTTCGATGAGTGTTTCAATATCAAGAGGAATAATCCTCGCAGGGTGGCTAAGCCCGTAGTTATTTCTTTCCAATACAAGCGCAGGATGCGGAGTTAGATACACCGACGGTGTTCCGGGCGGTCCAGACAAAGCCGCGTCCATGCTCTCGGACGATTGACTTATCGAGCATCCTATAAGGACTAAAGCGCTCAGTGTCCACATCAGCCCTGCAATTCTTATCATCATTTCCTCCTAATGGGACTCATCGCCTAACGCGCAGTAGGCGTATGCCTTTCATATCTATATCCCAGCGTAATGATGTCCCAGACGCTTGGACCGACATCGTTATATGCACTATCCATCACACCATTATCAGATTCGGGATGAGTCAATCCCAGCGCATGACCGAATTCGTGCATTTGAATAGCGGGAAGGTAATACCAAGCGCACCAGCGAGCTTCTTCCTGGATATCCGATGCCGTACATAACGAGGGAGTGTATGAATTGGCATTGACGTATTTGGTATTATTCCCCCAGAAAACTCGCATGTTACCCAAGACACGCATTTTCGAGTCTATGTGCACTTCATAGGCAGGGTCCTCGACAATCACAGTCAGGTTCCTCAGGTGCAATGGCGTGCCGTATGAAAGAAAATTATAGACTGGCGCAGAACCACTCCCATAAGTTCGGGGATTCGTCGTCTTGACACAGGCAATTTTATCCCCGCAGTCTGTATAGTGAGCATAACGAGAGTCATACACATCGTTGGTATTGTTGATGTTGCCCGTCACACTCTTTACCGTGATTGAATACCCATCAAGGTTCTGGGTATTGCAGTTTCCGGCGCCCTTCTTGCATATATTGATGCCAAGGTTGCCGTGTCCATGCCGAGTTATAGCAGTTTTCCAAGCGGCAACAGCAGTCGGAATCGCTGTCCGAAAATCAGAGGACATGCTTGAGGCATTTTGAAGGTGAAATCGCGCAACATGGTCAGACTGGCGGTGCAGCAACCCTGTTGTAACGATGTCCGACCAGTCAGAATATGTAGATCCCCGTTTACTTATGACAGAGTGCTGATATTGGACGCCATTTGTCAGACCGGGAATATAAGCGGCTGATGTTGTGATAGGAGTTAACGAAGGCAACTTCATCCAATCTGACCACCTATTGTTTTGGAGATGTCGCTCCCATATTTCGTAACTGTCCACATTGCTCATATCGTCCCAATCAAGGATGATTGCACTATCATCGTATGTGCTGGTAAGCCCCGTTGGTTTCGGGGGCGGCGGCGTCTGACAAGCGTCAGACGCTTTAGAAGACTCAATAGATGCGGCGGTAATTCCGGCAGAACTCTCGCTCGATGTGCCTGACGGACATTGGTTTTCGGATGTCGCAGTCGCAGTAGGCGTATGCGTCGGGATAGGCGTAGCGTCGGTGGTTACGGTCGTGGCAATGAGCGTCGGCGTGGTGGTTAGAGTCGGGGTTGGCGTTCTTGTGGGGCGAGCGCGCCAAGTGGCGGGATTATATCCCGAAACCGCTATGGAACGGAAATCTGCTGGCAATGAGGACGCTTATGGCGCGGGCGTTGGCGTAAATTGCGGTGATGGCGCGCAGTCTTCGTTGAAGGTAGCGCCCGCGAGGTCGGCGGGGATGCCCGCCGCTATCCGCAGCATCAGCAGATCGCCCGGCTGCCATGGCTGCTCGCACACGCCCCAGATGAGCGTCCGGTTGCCGTCCGCGTCATCGACTTCCACCGCGTCATCGAAGTCCAGCCGCAGAGATACCGAGCCGTCGAGCGCGATGAAGTCGATGTGATGGTCGGGGAGCGCGGTGTGCGGCGCAAGCGACATCCGCACCTGCCCGTCGAGCCAGTCGATGCGCTCTATCGTGGCATCGCCGCCGTCGGACGCGAAGGATGCAGGCTTCAGAACACCGCTCGCGCTGTCCGCGCCCACGGCGGCGCCAAGCGCAACAGGGTCGAAGAACACTTCGTGCAGGGTGTCGGCGGCAGATTCAAATATGTACCTATTGGTTGCTGGTGTATCCAAGTAATTGCACAATGCCCACTCGGCCCACTGGCTATGATGATTTATTTCATAGATGCCTTCTGGAATTGGACGTGTGATTCTAACCTGAAGTTCATAGAAGGTTTGTTGCTCTCTAGTCTCAATATAGTTAGGTTCAATGATTTGTCCATTTTCGACAATTACGATCCGAAATAAATGAGAATCCTCTCCTGTAAACCAATGCCTATCGTAGCCCTTATCGGAAAATCCAGAGCCGTATTGCTTGTAGATATCTAGTATAAAGTCAGCAGACTTACCTGAAGGAAAAGGAGCCGGTTCGTACACATCTGCGTAGAGTTCTTCTCCTTGCCTTGTCAGATATGTACGCTTTTGGTTTTCGCGAAGTAATCTCGCTCCAATACACTCCTTCCAGCCCTCGATGCCCTCACCATCTCTAAGCAAAGCGTCCATCGCCTCGATGCGCTCGCGTAATTCGTCGATTGAGAACGCTTCGCCCCCCGCAGACGCCGCGGCATCCACTCCAGAGGCTATGCTGAAAGTCGCGGATGCGCCGCCAGCGGAAAACAGTCCTGCCTGTGAGCTGTGCTGCCTCCACTCAGATCCACTTGCTTTCAGACTCGTATCCAGAACCCAGTCCGAGTATTGCATGCTCTGAAGGAATACTACCGCCTCGCCGCTTTCAAGGACGGATGGCTGCGCGGTCAAATCGCGCTCGGCGGTCTGAAGAGCTTGTTCATCGGTGGGGACGAGGATCCGAAGGTCTTTCTTATCCATGACAATTTCAGAATCGCCGTCGCCCTTGAGGAATTCAATCACCTCGAAGCGGGATTGCACCACCGGGCTATAGAGCGTTTCAGAGTTCTGTCCCTCTACAGTGAGAACGCCCGCCTCCGAGGAAATTTGCCGCACAATCGCTATCGTATCGGCGAAGAATATGCGCTCGTCCAGCGAAAACGGACCATAAGGGTTCGGCGGCACGGAGGAGGCTGCCGTAGGGATAGGCCCTGGCGCGCGACCACAAGCGGTTATGACTATGCCGGCGAAAAGCAGCATAAACGCGCATGCCCAGAAACGCCCGCGGGGCGGCGAGTAGGACCCTTCTCCAAAATCATAGCGCATAGTTCACCCTCTTTGCTTTCTGTGCCGCTCAACGGTGGTTTTTAGCGTGATTGTTGTAAATCAACCCGACCGCTCTTCTGTCCGCGCTGCTGAGAGATGTTCTCTCTGCGGGAGGAGAGCCCATGATGTCATTACTCGACTGGCTGTGACCCAGCCCGGCGGTGTGCCCTAATTCGTGTGCCATGTAAGCGGGCAAATACAAGCGAAGGTCATGCCCCCTGCCAGAGGTAGCTCTTGTGAAATTGTTCTCCCAGACGTAAGTCGCAAAGCCAGTAGCCGGGAAATAAGCCCTGGGCGGGTGCTCGAAATATACCGTCATGCCGCCAT
>VXRI01000212.1 GCA_009838595.1 Chloroflexota bacterium
TAATACAATTTCGCCTTACTGGACTCGTGCGCGTGGTTGGAGTTTTCCACGAATTGTGCGCCGGCGATGCTGTCCATGTCGAGGTGGATGTGCCATTCGCCTGCTTCGATGTTCGCCCACCTGCCCGCGAATTCAGTGGTAACCATGGGCGGCGCGTGCATCTCGCTCACCGCGCCTCCGGAGTCTATCACCAGCAGCATCCCTTCGCAGCCCAGTATGTCGGTAATCAGCGTCTCGATAGTTTCTTTGTCCATCATTCACTCTGCCCTTTCAATTCTTCCCGACTTGCGTCTTCCTGATTAAGGCCTTCTCGATTAAGGTAACATTGACGCTTGTATTCGCAAAGTGGTAGCATCCCATCGTTCAGATAGACTTCCGATGCGACAGGCGGCGTATGCAGCAGCGACTGGCAAACCGCACTCCCTTTTACTACGGCTGGGTGATTCTCGCCGCCGCCGGCAGCGCGATATTCGTGCGCAACGCCGCCGCGAGCCTCACAATCGCTGTATTCGTCTATCCGCTGTCGGAGGAACTCGGCTGGAGTCGCACACTGATTTCCGGCGCGGCAGCGGCAGGCGGACTAGCTGCGACATTCGCATCTCCCCTCGTTGGCTGGCTGATAGACCGATACGGCGCGCGCGCGGTGCTTACCACGAGCGTAGTCGTGTTGTGCATATCGACGATGCTGCTACGCTGGTCGGATGTAACGCTGACACTGCTAGGTTTCACCATACCTTGGCTATTCTACATCGGCTACGGCACGGGTCGCGTCATATTTTCCAGCCCCGTGCAGATTGGCGCCGCCGTCGTGGTGTCGCGCTGGTTCATCCGGCTGCGCGGCAGGACGAACGGCATCCTGAACATATCACACTCGGTGGGCATGACGCTGTTTCCGTTGATTGCATCGTTCGTCATTGCGCAGAGAGGTTGGCAGGACGCCTGGTTCGTGCTCAGCGTCTTGGTATTCGTAGTCGCGCTGCTGCCCGTTGCGCTGCTAATATCCGATAACCCGGAGGCGTTGGGATTGCGTCCCGACGGCGACGAAGAAGAACCTGCAGACGACGACACGGAAGGCGCACCGCAGATTGACGCTTCGGAAGAGCCGGATTGGACTTCCGCAGAGGCGCGGCGGACGGCAACGCTGTGGCTGTTTGCGCTCGCGACTGGTTTGCTGTTCTTGATGCAGGCGGGTACGAACACGCACAGCGCGGCGTTCTTCCAAGATCAGGGGCTTGGCACGGTAACCGCCGGATTTGGTATCAGCTTCAACGCGATTTTCCTCGGTGTGGGTAGTGGTGTATGGGGCTGGATTGTGGAGAAGGCGCCGGTGCGGTTTGTGATGATGGCGGTCGCGCTAGTGATGGCCACGGCGTCATTCCTGTTCACTACTACGAACACGGCGGTCGAAGCCCTGGCGTACTCCGCACTGTTCGGCTTCGGGTTGGGCGGCATGCTCACGGTGCCGCCGGTCGCCTACGCGGATTACTACGGCAGGCGCTCGCTCGGCACGATTCGTGGCATAACAGAGCCGTTCACCACATTCGGCCAGGCGGTCGGCGTGATGATTCCGGGCCTGGTCTTCGACTATATCAGTGAGGAGAGTTACATGCCGTTCTTCATCGCGGCGGGCTGCATCGGCCTCGTAACTGCTATAATCTCGCTATTCGCCACTCCGCCACGCCACAAGGCGACAGACTAGCGGCTTATTCATCTCACCCATTCTGCCCATCGATGTGAGTTGGAACTTGACTGATTCACGTAAGCGTTCAAGAAACTTTGGCGCGGTAGTCCTAGCCGCGGGGATGGGCACGCGCATGAAATCGCGCACGCCCAAGCCACTGCATCAAATCTGCGGCAGGCCGATGATGCTGCTCGTAACGGACGCAGTCAGGAATGCCGGCATCGAGGACATCGCGCTTGTCGTGCCGCCGGACGACAAGCCATTCCGCGATGCGCTGGACGATACAGCGCAATACGCCACGCAGTCCGAGCCGCTTGGCACAGGACACGCGCTGCTACAGGCACAATACGCGATGCGCGGCGCAGACAATGTACTGGCGCTCTACGGCGATGTCCCCCTGATTCGCGCATCAACGCTTGCCGCTCTGATGCAACAGCACATCGACAGCGATGCGGTCGTTACCCTCATCACATCGCAGGTCGCAAATCCGAAGGGCATGGGGCGCATCGTGCGCGACGATAACGGCAGCATTCGCGCAATCGTCGAAGAGCGAGATGTGGACAGGGAGACGCGCGCAATAAGCGAGGTTAACAGCGGGTTTTATTGCTTCCGCGCGGATTGGCTGTGGGACAATCTTGCGAATCTGACGCCCGCGCCCAACGGCGAACTTCTGCTGACGGACATTATCCACGCGGCAAGGGCGCAAGGCTTGCATGTGGCATCAACCACACCAAGCGTATCAAACGGTGAATCGAGCAGCTCAGCGAACGACCCGCACGAGATGATGGGCGTGAACGATCGCACGCAGCTCGCGCAGGCTGAAGTCGCAATGCGCCGCCGCATCAACGATCGTCTGATGCTCGACGGCGTAACTATGCCGGATGCGGCGAGTGTGTACATCGACTACGGCGTATCTATCGGGCAGGATACGACCGTACTGCCCAACACGCACATCAAAGGCGAGACAGTCATCGGCATCGGCTGCACTATCGGACCAAGCGCCATAATTGAGAACGCGACCATCGGCGACGACTGCGAGATATTGTCGTCCGTGGTGCGTGATTCAACGCTGGCGGCGGGCGTGGATGTCGGACCGTTTAGCCACATACGCGGCGGCGCGCGCATCGGGAGCAGCGTACACATTGGCACATCGGCTGAGGTTAAGAACAGCCGCATCGGTCGCGGCACAAAGATGGGGCATTTCAGCTACATGGGAGACGCCACGCTGGGGGAGAACGTGAACATCGGCGCCGGCGCGATAACCTGCAACTTCGACGGCAAATCCAAGCATGAAACTGTCATCGGTAGGAACGCCTTCATCGGCAGCGACACGATGCTAGTCGCGCCGGTAAATATAGGCGATGGCGCGTCAACGGGCGCGGGGGCGGTCGTTACTAAGGATGTGCCGGGCAATGCGCTGGTGGTTGGTGTACCGGCGCGCGAGCTGTGATTACGCGGTAGAATTTACGGCGAGAGAGTGTCCGAACAGCGGTAGTATTCGGGAACGCTTTGATTACGGAGATGGCTTGGTCTGATGGGTGTTCAGGGACTCTTCACCCCGGTCTAGCCTTCCCATATCAAGGGGCAGGAATTCAAGCCATCGTCTCGCCTATGACCTACAAAGACGCACACAAAGCGCCATCGGACGCTTTTGAGGGCTAGATAGGCGCCTTGATAGTGGCAAAATCTTGTCTTGAAGAAGCTTTGACAAGCGTTCGGAAGGGGCATATGCCATCGTCAACTTATTGACGATTTTGTAAGAGCAGTAACGAGTTTCAAGCCGAAATGTAAGCAATCGGAACAATAACGACTGAAAGCCCTCTGTCAGCACTGTTGACGGAGGGCTTTCTCTTTTTAGTTATGCCTTTGTGTGGCGGTGAAGAATTACTTCTCTTCTACCACGGACAGAGGCGCGGTTACGGATGCTTGCATACCGCCGACGGGCTGTCCCATCGCTTCGATGGTGTACACATCTGCATCCAGCGTTATCGCTGCGTCGAGTGAGAGCGCGCCGAAGCCATTGGCGGAGCCGCCAACTAGCACCCTGTCATCGCCGCCGGACGCGCCAGACGCCACGACTGTTACGAACTCGCCGGGCATGAAGCCTGCGACCATAATCGTAATGGTGCCGTCAATCTCCACGATGTTGCTGCTGAGCGCAATGCTAGGTGCGGAGGCAATGCCGCCGGAGCCTACTACCCTGATTGGCACGCTCGCCCTGCTGCCGTCTGCGCCGCTCGCGTAGATTGCAAGGCTATTGGAGCCGCCGTTGGAAGCTTCCATCACACGAGCGCCTGTGTTGCCACGGAACGCCGCGCCGATGTCATCGACCGTGAAGGTGAAGTTACCGCCCGGGTTCGCCTGGGTCTGTGCCCGAGAGCCACCGCCTAAGAATGGTTGCAGGTTCTGGTCAACTATCAGCAGCAACGCGACCGGCTCGTTCGGCTGGAAACCGGAGCCATCTACGGTTAGAGAGCCGTTCACGGATACCAAGTCGGAGTCAAGAGCGAGCGCCGCCTGAGGCGAAACGCCGGCCGTACCGGCAGGACCCGGAGGGCCTGGAGGTCCGGCAGGACCTGGGGGACCGGGATTGCCGGGGTTACCAGGATTGCCGGGTAAGCCGGAGATACCCGGAAGACCGGGAACGCCTTGCAGACCGGGCAAGCCGGGAGCGCCGGAAATGCCAGGAAGCCCTGCGGGACCCTGCGGACCCTGCGGACCTGCTGTGCACGCTAATAGAAGAACCACTGATATGGAAAGCAGCAGAGTAATTATTTTACCCTGCGAAGGGAAACGGTACGTCATTTGACCCCCTCTTCTTGTAAAAGTCCTACGCTTGATAGTTATCGAATTATATCAGATTTATCGTCGATTCTGTCTAACATTACAAGCGTCTTTTGCGATGTTCAACAGCGATTGCAATGATAGTCCTGCCGTGTAGCCTTGTCAATACCTTGACGACCCTTTGTCAATCGTCACCAGTGTGTGGGCATTCATCGGTAACTCGCGCTGTGAATATGCCTGCGCCCGTAACACTGACGACAATGCTATCCATACTCGGCAAAAAGTTCAAGCATTTTATTGAACCGATATTTGAAAATTGTCCAATTTGGATCCCCTCGAAACCGCATTTCGCCTTGCCGAGCACCATAACTGCGGTGGAGAT
>VXRI01000293.1 GCA_009838595.1 Chloroflexota bacterium
CTTGTTGACCGCTGGGACCGCCGCCTTGTGATGCTCGGCGGAAATGTCGCCGCCAGCCTCAGCACGCTAGTCGTGGCTGTTCTGTACTTCGGCGGCTGGCTGGAAATCTGGCATTTGTACATCGCCCTTGCCGCGAACGGAATCGCCAACGCCTTCGTAGTTCCTTCCATAGAGGCGAGTGTGCCACTACTGGTGAGCGAGGAAAACCTCGGACGGGCGGCAGGGCTAACGCAGATTACGACATCGCTGGAAGTGATCGTCTCGCCCGCGCTCGCGGGCTTGCTGGTTGCGTCCGTCGGACTGGGCGTCATCTTCATCGTTGACTTCGCAACATTCGGCGCAAGCGTCATTTTGCTGCTTTTCTCCCTGATACCACGCCCGCCGGCAAGCAGATTGGAAGAGCGCAGCGGACTGATGCGCGAGTTCGTCTTCGGACTTCGGTACATACGAGAGCGCCCACCGTTCGTATATCTGATGGCGCTTGTAACCATAACCATGTTCTTGATGCCCGGAATCGGATATGCGCTCTCCACTCCGATTGCGCTTACCGTCTCGGACGAGCGGTCTGCGGGCTTGATACTGTCCAGCTTCGGCGTTGGCGCGATGGTTTCCGGGCTGCTGCTCACGACTTGGGGCGGACCAAAGCGAAGGATGAGCGGCATTCTGGTCGGATTGGCTTTGGCTGGCATGGCGAGCATGCTGGTCGGATTGCGCCCCAATGTGCCGCTGATGATGGTAGGCGTCTTCCTGGTCGGCGTTACTTTTATGTTCATGTTCGGGCTTAACAGGGTGATTTGGCAGGTCAAAGCTGCGCCGGAAGTTCTGGGGCGCATATTCTCGCTGCGTGTGGCGCTGGGTGTGGGCGCTCAGTCGCTCGGAGTCTTGGTGGCGGGTCCGCTGGCGCAGCATGTATTTGAGCCGCTTATGGCGCAAGGCGGAGCGCTCGCCCCAAGCGTGGGCGCGATAATCGGCGTGGGCGAGGGGCGCGGAATGGCTCTGATGTACATCATTGCCGGGCTGCTGCTCTTGTTGCTAGTGACTGTATCCGCCTTGGCGCGTCGCATCCGCCTAATGGAAGACTCACTGCCAGACCAAACACCGGCAGCCTATGTTAAGGATGTTGACTAGGTTCTGTTGACATTTCACAATTGCGTCGCGTCATTCCTGCGGAGCATGTCCTTGCCCCTGAGCGGGGAGCAAGAATCCAGTGCTTGCAAACGGTGTCGATGAGACAAGAATGGCTGCATTGTGAGGTCTGGGTTCCCGTTCCCCGTTTTCACGAGGACATGCTTCACGGGAATGTCGCAAATGTCAACAGAGCCTAACAGGACGGCCAAGATAAGGCACTCATCCTGTCAATCCTATCCATTCTGTTAGCCTCGCAAATAGTCAAAGCTTACGGTCAGGTTGTCGAACACATCATCGTGCGGTGGGATTTCCATGATGGCGGCGCCGGTATAGCCCTTGTTTTCCAGCGCTTGCAGCATGCGATGGCAGTCCACATCGCCGCTGTCCACGGTGGGAATTGCTTCGCCGTCGCGCGTCTGCTTGAAGTGCGCGAGTTTTATCATGTCAACCGGCAGCGCCTCTATCTCGCCAACCGGGTCGCTATCCGCGTCGATGCGGAGTTGGTTCGTGGGGTCGGGGCAAAGGCCAAGCATTACGCCTTGTTCTGAGGGCAGAGTGTCCCTGACCGCCTGCACCAGCATTGCTAGGCTGCGTATCGGCTGACCTGAGTTTTCCATCGATAGGGTTACGTCGCGTTCAGCCGCCGATTGTACCAGTGCGGCAATGCTCATCGCGGTTTGCGGTATGTCGTCCGGCGATTCCCACAGCGCATCGAATCGTGCCGGATCAACCATGCGCAAGTGCGGCGCGTTTGGCGACACGGCAATCGCGGCGTCCAGCATCGATTCCCACAACGCGGACTGCGGCTGCGCGGATTGCGACAAGCACGGATACGCCACCGCGAGGTTGAAGGACATATCAGGATACAGCGCGACCAGCGCCTTCAAGTTGCCGATATTAGGCCGCCAGGCATCACCCTCACCGCTCTCGCACGCGGCAAGGCAAGTCTGCCGCAACTCGATATGAGTCGCGCCACGCGATGCCGCCTGTCCCACCAGCGATTCGACGCTCTCGTTCTCCAGCCGCTCACGCCAAGAGTTTGTTATCGCTCCGAATTTCATCTTATGCCCCTATCCTATCCATCGATGTGAGATGATTTCACAAATCCTTAACGTTAGAGACGATTTCATAAATCTCTAATGTTGTCATTCCTCGCTGCTGTTGTCATTCCGAACACAGTGGAGAATCTGAAATCGTCGCGTGTAAACCTGTTTCCGGCTTTAGATTTCTCGCTTTGCTCGAAATGACAAGAGAAGACGAAATAACAGGGGAAGGCGAAACGACAAGAGAAGGCGAAATGACAAAAATAAATTGCCTTTGTGAAATCGTATCATCGGTGTAAGTTTCTACGCTGCCACACGGTAGGCGATGCAGTTCACTATCTCGATGCGCAACGGTGGCTGCGCGAGTCCCGTAGTGCCTATGACCGCTCTGCATGGTGGATTTGGTATGAACTCGCGATACACTTCGTTCAGCAGCTGCCACTTGCTCATGTCGGTCAGGAATATGACGAGCGTAACCACGCGGCTGAAGTCCGTTCCTGCCGCTTGGAGAGACATCTGCGTGTGGCGGAATGCGGCGCGGTACTGCTCTTCGTCCGTATCGCCGACAATCTCGCCGTCGAAGCCCGATGGCGTCGTACCGCGCACGAACACCTTGACGGCGCGCACTTTCAGCATTCGCAGCAGGTCTTCTTCAAAGTAGTCGCCGTACAGGCCGATGCGATACGAATCAAGCGCTGTCGTCTGCTTGCGTCCGTCGGCGATAATCAGATCCAACAATCTGTCCCGCGCGTCGAACGGCAGCGCGTTCGCTTCGTAGATGCTCATCGCGTCCAGGTCGGCTAGTGTATATGTCATGGCTATCCGTCCAGCACTACGCGACCGAACTTGCCTTGGCAGTAGGCGAGCGCCTCGCCGTCGTTAATATCGATGCGCTCCACCGCACCGATGAAGATAGTGTGGTCGCCTTCGACATGTTCGTGCACTGTGCGGCAATCCATAGACGCGATGCTGCCGTCGATGAACGCTGCGCCATTCTCGGTGAAGGTGAACGACACATCAAAGTCCGCGCTGCGCCGCTCTGCCGGAGATGCGTAGTGGCTCGCGATTGCGCGCTGCTCGCCGCTCAGTATATTGATTGCGAATCTGCCGGCGTCCTTGATAAGCGGATACGAATTGCGGTTGTGCCCAACGGACACCAGCACGAGCAACGGGTCCAGCGATACGGAGTTTATGCCGTTCGCTGCCATCCCGTGTACGCTGCCGTCCGGCTCGATTGAAGTAACCACGGATACGCCGGTAGGGTAATTCCCCCAAGCTTGCAGAAATGCCTCCAAAGACGCTTCTTGTTCGCCCATAAACCTCACCTCACTCCCTTCACTATTGTTCGCGTAAGCTAGGGCGATTATAAAATGGCAGCCGAAATAATGAAAGACCTGACGATAGCGCGATTGCGCCGTTCCTACAGTCATTCAACGGGATGTGCAGGATGGATAAGATAAGTTCCTTCTTCCCTTTGATGCGGGAATGTTAGGCGATGGGGAGAATGCTCGATGTCAATCATGTAGAATAGGCGTAAGAACCATATTCGGTACTCCGCAGAATACCCACCAGCAAAGCGAGGTTTCCCCATGCCTGACCTTCGTGGACCCGACCGCCAGCCGGCGTTTCTTGGCATACCTACTTACATCCACTCGCCGCTTGCGTTGTCACAGGACGAGCTTGCCGAGATGCAAGCCGATGTCGCCGTTATTGGCGCGCCGGTGGATATGGGCGTGGTCAACCGTCCCGGCGCGCGCTTTGGACCGCGCGCCATCAGGCAGGCGGGATACTCCGGCGCGCCCAACGACACCTTCTATCACATGGAGTACGAGCTTTACCCGACGCAGGAAGTGAAAGTTGTGGACTTCGGCGATGCGAACTGCCCGCCAAGCTCGCTCGAACTCAGCCACGAAGCGGTGCGCATGAAGACGATGCAGGCATTGCAAACGGGCGCGATACCGCTCGTGCTGGGCGGAGACCATTCCATCACGCTGCCCGCTGCGACGGCGGTCGCGCAGCATCACGGATACGGTCGTGTGGGGATGATCCACTTCGACGCGCACGCGGATACCGGCGAATCCGGCTATGGCGGCGTGCTTATCGCGCACGGCAGCCCGATGCGCCGCCTGCTGGAAAGCGGCGCGATTCCCGGTCGCAATTTCATACAGATTGGACTGCGCGGATACTGGCCCGATCGCCCGCTGTTCGAGTGGATGCAGCAGCAGGGCATGCGTTGGCACCTGATGGCGGAAATCGTCAATAGAGGATTCGAGGCAGTGCTGGAAGACGCTATCAGCGAGGCGCTCGACGGGCCTGAGGTGATATACTTGTCCGTGGATATAGATGTGCTTGACCCGGCGTTCGCGCCTGCAACCGGCACGCCCGAACCTGGCGGCATGACATCGGCGCAGCTGCTCAAGGCGGTGCGAACCATAGTGTCGTCTGTGGAACTTGTCGGCGCGGACATCGTGGAAGTCGCGCCACACTACGAAGGACCGGCGGCAATCACCGCAGAAGTCGCCAGCCGCGTCGGTCTGGAAATCATCAGCGCGTTAGCCAACCGCCGCCGTTCTGGCTGACCGTTCTGATTGACAAGGATGTGCAGGATATTCAGAATTTGGCGCGCCTGTTGCATCCTGAATACCCTCTATATC
>VXRI01000235.1 GCA_009838595.1 Chloroflexota bacterium
TAATCGGAGCGAGCGCAGAGCAGACGCGCGTCGCCGATTCGGTCGAAACCGCGCTCAAGATGGCGAGCGGAGTCGTTCTTGTCGATGTCGTCGGCGGCGATGAGTTTCTGTTCTCCGAGCAGTTCGCCTGCGTCCACTGCAATATCAGCATGGGCGAACTTGAACCACGCACCTTCAGCTTCAACAACCCGCACGGCGCGTGCTCAGTCTGCACCGGCTTGGGATACAAGCTGGAGGTTGACCCTGACTTAGTGATACCGAACAAGAACCTGTCCATCGCGGAAGGCGCAGTGCAGGCGTGGGCACGTTCCGGCGCGATGAGCCCGTGGTATTTCAGTCAGCTGGAATCGCTGGCGCGCGCATTCGACTTCTCGCTCAATGTGCCGGTCAAGGATATGAAAAAGCGCGACCTTGACCGCGTGCTGTATGGCACGAAGCGCAAGGCGATCAACGTGCAGCATCATACGCAGCGTGGCAAGACATATCGCTGGCGCTCTGCATTCGAGGGCGTCATAAACAACCTCGAACGGCGGCACAAAGAAACCGAGTCCGACCATGTGCGCGCCGAGATTGAGCGATACATGTCATCGCGGCCGTGCAACGCCTGCAAAGGCGAGCGGCTGCGTCCTGAAGCGCGTGCCGTAACCGTCTGCGGGCTGAACATCATGGATGTTACAAACAAATCCATAGCGCAGGCGAGCGCGTGGATTACCCGGATAGGCGGCGACTCGGCAGGCGTCGATCTGCAAGCGGCAGGCATCGGCACGCAGAACGGGCGATACACGCAAAATGGACATAACGGACATAGCACAGACGGTCATAATCTGGATGTCCTGCCCGCAACGAAAGCGGCAAAGACAAGCCGCAACGGGCGTGTGAGCATCGATCATCCGCAGGTGCTTACCGACCGCGAGAAGGCTATTGCCGAACAGATACTCAAAGAAATCTCGGCGCGGTTGAATTTTCTGCTGAACATCGGGCTGGACTACCTCACGCTCTCGCGCACCGCGTCCACGCTCAGTGGCGGCGAAGCGCAGCGCATCCGGCTCGCCACGCAGATCGGCTCCGGGCTGATGGGCGTGCTGTATGTGTGCGACGAGCCGTCCATCGGTCTGCATCCGGCGGACGACTACCGCCTGATACAGACGCTCAAGCGCCTGCGCGATCTTGGCAACACCGTGCTAATCGTGGAGCATGACGAGGCGATAATGCGCGCCGCAGACTACATCGTGGACCTCGGACCAGGCGCGGGTGAACACGGCGGACACATAGTCGCGACCGGTCCCGTCGAAGACATAATCGCAGAGCCGCGCTCGCTGACAGGACAGTATCTCGGAGGCACGCGGCAGATCCCGCTGCCCGAACGGCGGCGCGAGGGCAATGGCGAACGGCTCGTCATCCGCGGTGCGCGCCAGAACAACCTGAAAGACATTGATGTGAAAATCCCGCTCGGCAAGTTCGTCTGCGTAACAGGTGTGTCCGGCAGCGGCAAGAGCACGCTCATCAACGAAATCCTGTACAAGAAGTTGGCGCAGCAGTTCTACCGCGCGCGCGACAGGGCAGGCGCGGTGCGCGACATCGAAGGCGTGGAACACATCGACAAGGTGGTGGACATCGACCAGTCGCCCATCGGTAGGACGCCGCGCAGCAATCCGGCGACATACACAGACACCTTCACTCCCATTCGCGAGCTGTTCGCAACCGTGCCGGAGGCGCGTATGCGCGGCTACAAGCCCGGCAGGTTTTCGTTCAATGTCAAGGGCGGCCGCTGCGAGGCGTGCACCGGCGACGGCTACATCAACATCGAGATGCAGTTCCTGCCCGATGTTACCGTGCCGTGCGAGGTCTGCGAGGGCAAGCGCTACAACCGCGAGGCGCTCGAAATCTACTGGAAGGACGCGAACATCGCCGATGTACTGGCGATGACGGTATCCGAGGCGCTCGAAGCGTTTGAAAACATCCCGCGCGTACGACGGCGCTTGCAGACATTGCAGGATGTCGGCTTGGGTTACATACGGCTGGGTCAGCCTGCCACGCAGCTCAGCGGCGGCGAGGCGCAGCGCGTAAAACTGGCGAAGGAACTATCCAAGCGCGCAACCGGCAAGACGCTGTACATCCTAGATGAGCCGACTACGGGCTTATCGTTTGAGGATTGCGCGCACCTGCTGCGCGTGCTGCAGCGCCTAGTGGACACGGGCAACACCGTAGTGCTGATAGAACACCACCTAGACCTGATAAAAAGCGCCGACTGGCTGATAGACCTAGGACCCGGCGCCGGCGACAAAGGCGGTGAGCTGATAGCCGAAGGCACGCCCGAGACCATAGGCCAACTCCCCCACTCTCAAACCGCCCGCTACCTAGCCCCACTGCTGGGTATAACGAACGCGGCGGAAGCAGTAGGCAGCGCAGCGGACTGATGTGTTTGTGTTCAACCCGCTAATATAGCGGCATGGACTTTGATCTTGAATAGGAAAGTGTATCAATCGCAAATCTATTTCGGAGAAGGCAATACTTACTTGGTGAGGGGCATCGTAGATGACAACTACTATCCCGTGATGGTCATAACAGGCTACAAGATCAGCAAAATAAGCAAGTATTGGAGCGCCCGGTCCTGAAAATCACCTATGTCACCCGACAGATACGATGCAATAATTCTTACCGATGCCCCCGTCAGCGAGAGTGATGAATATAAGCAGGGCATTGTGCTGGGCTACGACAGCAGCGGCAATGTCATGGGAATGGAAATACTAAGCGCAGCGCATGGAAATTCCGGAAACTATCGAATATGCGATTAAGTGATGTCCATTCCCCATTTCCACACCACCATTCGCATCCTGCCCATTCTGTAAAACTGTGTAAATTTCCCTCTACGCAAACCGCTCTATCCCAAACCCGCTCACCGGCATATCCGTCGCTCCGGTGGTGATTATGTCGGCGGTTGCTTTGCCTATCGCAGGCGCTAGCAGGATGCCCTTCTTGCCGGCGCCGGTGGCAAGGTAGGCGTTGTCCCAGCCCGGCGCGGCGCTCACTATCGGCAGCCAGTCCGGCGTCAATGGACGCAGACAAGCCGTGTGCCGCGCTATCTCCGCAGATTCCAAACATGGCATAAGCTTCGTCGCGCCGCGCATTAGCGTGCTACGCGCGTAATCGCTCGGCTCGCGGTCGAAGCCCTTGCGCTCTTCGGTCGCGCCTACCCACAGCAGCCCGTCCGCGCGGAGGTGCAGGTTCGCGCCGCCGCCGCTGAAATCGTAAGGCGGCATGTCGCCGTCTATGCGAAGGCGCAGAATCTCGCCCTTGTACGGCTCAATCGGTATATCGATGCCCAGCCATTCTTCCGCCTTGCCGCTCCACGGTCCCGACGCTACAAGCACCGCATCGCAATCAATCGCGCCGTCTTCCAGCACCACGCCCGTTACACGGTCGCCGTCGGCTCGCAGCGATACCACCGTAGCCTGCTTTATCTCCGCGCTCATGCGCTCTGCGGCGCGCGCCAGTGCGTTTGTGAACTCGTAGCCGCTGACGATTGCGTTGCCATAAGCATACAGCCCGCGCTGCGCCTCCGGGTTCAGACGCGGCTCGAGTTGCCGCAAATCTGCCGCATCTATCCAGTGCGCATTAAAGCCGTCCGCGCCTTCGAATATGTCGTGCGTCATCTGCATCCCAGGTATATCCGCATCGTCGAACGCGACGGTTACGAACGCGATGGACTTGTGGTGATACTCGACGCCGGATTCTTCTTCAAGCGTCTGCGCGAGTTTGGCGTGCATGGCGAACGAAGTAGCGGCAATCTCTCCAAGCAGTCCGGGGATGCCCTCGCCGGTCAGCGGATTCAGCCCGCCCGCGTTGTAGCCGGACGCCTGGCTGCCAATGCCCTCGCTTTCGATGAAGGTTGATTGCACACCCGCCTTTGCCAGATAGTACGCCGCCGAGCAGCCCATCGCGCCGCCGCCGATTATAGCCACATGTGTCATTTTGCATTCTCCGAGTTAATATATATCGTTCGACAGGATGAGTTGGATGGTGATTTATTCTAGGATTTTCTAGTGGGTTGGCGTGCGGCTAGGATGCAGCCGAGCGCCAGTATGTAGGATAGCACGCCGAACAGGTATATGGAGCGGTATCCGCCGGTGATGCGGTAGAGCAGCGCGCCGAGCGTTGGCCCAAGCCCGAGCGCGCCCGTCTGGAATGGTCCCATCAAGCCCGTGATGGCGCCAAAAGATGACCTGCCGAAGTACTGCGCTATCATCATGTGCCCCAGTATGTTTAGCCCGCCGGCGAGCGTGCCGTACAGCACGACAACACCGACGCTGAGCCTGCCTTCCGGCACGACGACGAACAGCGCGACTGCCGCGCCGGATATTGAGAGCGTGAGCAATGCCAGTCTGCGCGGCGAGAATATGTCTGCAAGCCAGCCCCAGAACGGGTTGCCCAACGACCCTATCAGCGAACTGACGCTAAGCGCGCCCGCTGCCACCGCCGGCGAAACACCTACATCGCGCAAGTACGGCACTATCTGGTAGTTTATCGTCCCCGAAATCAGGATAACCAACGCCTCCGCCGCCACAATAAGCCAAAACGCCGAAGTCCGCGCCGCCTCCCCGGCACGCCAGTTTGCTTCGTGCGGCTCGTTGTCAAGCCTATCGGATTCGCGGCGTGCCGATCCGACGCTTGGAGTGTCCGTTGCGCCGGTCGCTCCACCGCTTGCAGATTCGCTACGAACAGATTCAGCGCCTTGACTTTCGTCTTGATTACCGCCGGTTCAGCGCCGAGCCGGTGTTGCGGGCGCGCCGTCGGGTCGCAGGCCGATGTCGGACGGGCGG
>VXRI01000273.1 GCA_009838595.1 Chloroflexota bacterium
CGGCTACATATTCGAGCGCCTCATCCCAGCTCACTTCGGTCAGGATGCCGTCCTTGCGGATGAGCGGCGCGGTCAGCCTGTCTTCATGGTTGACGAATGTATAGCCAAACCGCCCTTTGACGCACAGCATCCCAATGCTGGACTGATTATCCGGATCGTCGAGCATCGCCACGATGCGGTCGGTGTCGTCAACCTGCGCCTTGATGCCGCAGCCCACGCCGCAGTACGGGCAGGTCGTAGTAACCTCTTTTTCCACATTCAGCTGCGGCGTCTTGACTTCGATTGCACCCGTCGGGCATACGGACAAGCACTGCCCGCAAGTCGTGCATATCGATTCAACGAGCGGGCGTTCTGCGAATGTGCCAATTCTACCCTGTGTGCCTGTACCTAGCAGGTCAATCGCGCCTATGAATTGGTGCCCGTCTTGGCACGCCTGCACGCAGCGTTGGCACAGGATGCAGCTTTCCATCGCGATGTTGAACACCGGATTGCTGCTGTCAACGGCTTCGCGCTCCCTGCCTTTCCAGCGCGCCGCAGTAATACCGTGCCTGTCCGCTGCGATGGACAGTTCCTTATAGGACTTGTGCCCGTTCGCGCCGTTTGACGGGAACATCGCAAGCGTGAGTTCCAGCACGCCCTTGCGCATCGCCTGCACTTCCGGCGTGTCCGTCCAGACGCTCATGCCGTCAGACACAGGCACCGCGCAGGAAGCCGGATAGCCGCGCACGCCTTCAATCTGCACAAGGCAAGTGCGGCAAGCCCCGATGGGCTTCATGTCCGGGTCTTTGCACAACTGCGATATATAAGTGCCGGACTGATTGATGGCGTCCAAGACTGTAGCAGATTCGCTAACGGTCGTCGGGTAGCCGTTGATGCTGAGTGTGATGTTCATTGTGCTTTCCTAATTCAACGCATTTTGTCCGGTTTGTCTCTCCGCCCTTAAAGGTGGAAGGTTAGAATAAGGGTGATGTCCTTCCCAACTAAGTACAAGCCAAAGGTGTGCTTGCCCAATACGCCGCCTACTGTCATTCACCAGCCATCATCGCCAACTCGTCGCCGAAGAAGTGGAGCGCGCTGAGCACGGGGTTGCCCGCTGCCTGTCCCAAGCCACACAAGGACGCTGCGTTAACCAGTTCCGCGAGCTGCCGCAGTTCATCAAGCGCCCCGGCCGGTGCCTTGCCGGCCACGATGTCATCCACCATTTTGACCATGCGCGGCGTTCCTTCGCGGCAGGGAGTACACTTGCCGCACGATTCCGCAGCGTTGTACGCCGCGAGCTTGCGCATCATATCCACCGCGCTCACGCTGTCATCGAGCGCGATGACCCCGCCAGCGCCAAGCATTACGCCCGATTCGTGGATGAAGCCCGGTCTGATTGGCGTATCAAGCATAGAAATTGGGAATATGCCGCTAGAAGGTCCACCAACCGCAATCGCGCTCAAAGCTCTGTCGCCTGCGATACCACCGCCGATGTCGTAGATAATCTCGCGCAGAGTAGTTCCCATCGGCACTTCGGCAAGCCCCCCTCGCCGCACCGAACCGCTAAGGCTAATTATCTTCGTCCCTTTGGCATCGTCTGTGCCGACTGCCGCGAACGCTGCGCCGCCGTGCGCCAAGATGTACGGCACGCTGGAGAGCGTTTCCGCGTTGTTAATTACGGTTGGCTTGCCCCAGAGTCCGGCTTCCGTGGGGAACGGCGGGCGCTGTCGTGGTTCTCGTCGCAAGCCTTCCATCGTGTTTAGCAGCGTAGTCTCATCGCCACACACATAGCCACCCGCGCCGCGCATAACCGTCATGTCCAGCGCGAAGCCTGATGACAGGATGTCATCGCCCAGCAGTCCGCTCGCATATGCCTGCTCTAAGGCGGCCTGCATGCGTTCGGCGGACAAGTTTGCTTCTGCGTTGATGTAAATGTGCGCTTCGTGGACGCCAGCCGCGTAAGCCGCGATAATCGCACCTTCTACCAGTCGATGCGGCACGCCTTCCATGATATGGCGGTCTTTGAATATGCCCGGCTCGCCTTCCTCGCAGTTGACCACGAGGTAGCGCGGAGTGTTGTTGATCGAGCGCGCGCCGCGCCACTTCAGTCCTGCTGGAAAGTACGCGCCGCCACGCCCCCGCAATCCGGAAGCCAGTACTTCCTCGATGACATCGTCCGGCGGCATGGAAAGCGTGCGCGCAAGTCCTTTATATCCACCGTTCAGGATGTACTCGCCGATGTGCAATGCATCCCATTCGCCGCAGCCTTGCAGCGTCAGAAGGTGTTGCTTTGCGAGAAAGTCGCTGCTATCAGAATCTGGTTGAGCGTCATTAGTTGCAGTATCGGCAGCCGCTGATGTGCTCGTGAACATGTCCGCGTTCACATCGTTAGCGGATAGGTTGCAATACTCGACAGTGCGACCGTCCGCAAACGATACTATCACTTTAGGAGTGGCGAAGCTCGCGCCGTCGCAGCCGGCGATTACGAGATAGGCGTCGTCAGGCAAGGTTACAGCCAGCGCATCGGCGACATCCATTGCGCCGACCGCCTGTGAGCAGTGGCCAACCTGTACGACGACGCGCGTCTTGCCAGCGAGCGCAGATTGCCGCTCGGCAGCCGACTTTCTGAGCGATTCTAGGGCGTCAAATGTGGAGTTTATCAACGGGAGACCTCGTGCACTATTGAAGTGAACGCTTCGGGCGTAACTCTGCCCCGCCATGCGCCATCGACTTCCACGACAGGAGCGACGCCGCACATGTAGGCGCAGGGCGTTTCTTCGAGAGTCACATTGCCGTTTGTGATGTTATTGGTGAGCGCGGCATGCGTCTCTTCCATCAGCTGCCTTCCACCGTTCACCCAGCAGCTCAGCCCCGTGCACACGCGCACGATGTGCTTGGCAGGCGGCGAAATTCGCAGCTCAGTGTAGCTCGTGGCAGCGCCATAGACTTCGCTCGAAGGTATGCCGAGATGCCATCCGACGACTTCCATCGCCCAGTCCGGCAGGTGACCATACTCGTGCTGGAGGAAGTGCAGTGCCGGCAGCAGCTGCCCTCGGCTGCGCGGGAACTTCTGCCGCAGCCTAGCGCGTAGTTCGTTTCTTACTTCCCTATTCAATCTGCGTCCCTTGTTTTTGCCTGCTTTCTGCCGCTATTCTAGAATGCGCGATGCGGACAGCGTGATAACTTAGATTCTCGTCAGCGCCGTGTCCCTCACCACACCCTCTAATCCCAAATCGCGCAGTGTATCATCTGGTATCGTACCGTCTGCGTTCCAGCGGCGGGCGCGGTAGTAGCCGTCAATCATCATGCCTAAGTCATCCCTACTCAACCCTATGCCCGCAGCCACGCCGGTTGGCAGCGCTTCGTGGAACACTCGCTGCGGCAGTGTATCATCTTCGCGCGTCCAACCTTCACGGATGTTGAACGCCTTTTTGATATTATTCACACGCTCGCCAGCCGCTTGCAACTCGTCCGCGCTCACATCCCAGCCTGTGATGTGCCGGTATATTTCCGCCGATTCTTCGTACAAGTCGTCGAACGCCTTGCGCAGGAACTTGCACCATATCAACGAGTCTAACACCGCGGAAAAGTCCTCGCCTTCCGCCGTGATTTTACCGCGCCGTTCATCCGCTTCCAGTCTATTAACACGCGCGGAGAAGTCCGCCTCGTACGCGGATGAACGATTGTGGCACGCGCCGCGTGTGCTGACCGCGAGTCCGAGTGCCATCGTCTTCAGACTGCGCGGTTCGTACCCGGGCATTTCTAAACCCTTGACCTGCATTGCCCAGTCCTCGCTGCTCTGCCCAACAATTCGCGCGGCGCGCAAACTGCCCTCGGCGAGTAAGCCACCGACGCCCTCACGTGCAGCAATGAGCCGGATGCACGCCAATAATTCGTCGCTGCTGCCGAAGCGCAAGTCCATTCCGCCCGTGTCGTCAAGCGTCAGAATGCCACGCTCAAAGCACTCCATCGCCCAAGCGATGGTCGCGCCAACGCTGATGGTATCCATGCCGAATTCGTCGCAAAGCGTGGACGCGCGAATGACGGTGTTGCCGTCAGCAACGCCGACCAACGGACCCAAGGCGAAGGCACTTTCGTATTCCATCCGACCTTTAACCTTCTTGCCGCTGTCGCTCGTCATCAGAATCTTCTCGCAGCCGATTGTGCAGTTGGCGCAGTGCGCGTTCTTCACAAAGTTAGTCTCATGGAACTGCTCTGCGCTCACGCCGTCCGCGCCGGCGAATGTGGACTGCTGGAAATTGCGCGTAGGCAGCGTGGCAAGGCTGTTGAAGACCGACACATTCGCCATCGTGCCGAGCGTACGATATTTCTCGGTCGCAGGGCCCAGACTACGCCGCGTCAAGTCCGCGCCAATGCGGTTGAGCGCGTCCGGGTTTTGAACTGGTACGGCTCGCGTCCCTTTGACCGCGATTGCCTTCAAGTTCTTCGATCCCATCACCGCGCCGGGGCCGGTGCGCGCCGCCTGCCGCCCACCGTCATTGGTGATGCTGGCGAAGCGCACCAGATTTTCGCCTGCGGGACCGATACACGCCACGCGGGTTCTATGCCCCAGACGAATCTTGACTGCCCGCTTGGTTTCAAGCGTGCTCAAGCCTAGCAGATTGTCTGCGGGTAGAAATTCAACTTGCCCGTCGTCGATGGACAGCAGGCAGGGATTTTCGCCCTTGCCTGTGATTATTAGCGCGTCGCAGCCGGTCTTTTTCAGCTCGGTCGCCATGAAACTTGACGACAGCGAATCGCCAATGAAGCCGGTGAGCGGCGATTTCGTCAGCACCGCGAACTTACTGCTAGTGGTCAGGCGGCTGCCGACGAGCGGG
>VXRI01000140.1 GCA_009838595.1 Chloroflexota bacterium
GAATTGCTTCGCCGAATAGGAATATCAGCGCGCCGATTAGGAACATTCTTGCGCCGCGTCCTATTATGGATGCGATGACGAAGGGTGTTAGGGGCATGTTCAGCACACCGGCGGACAACGCGAAGACTTTGTACGGGATGGGCGTTAGCGCGGCGATGACTATTGCCCAGACGCCGTAACGATTGAACAACCCTTCCACGCGATCAACCTTGTCGGCGGATACGAATCTGTCTAGTATCGGTCTGCCGTAGCGCATGCCCAGCCAGCGTCCTGCCACCGCGCCTGCGACAGATGCGACCGTCGTGATGGCGGCGAACAGCAGCGCTAGGCGTGGGTGCACGAACGACATGCCTATCAGCAGTGGGTCCGGCGGCAGTGGGAAGAATATCGATTCGATGAACGCGGTCACGGCGAGCACAGCCAGCGCCCAGTCGCTGTCCGCGAAACCGACCATCCAGTGCGATAATTCGCGGACAAGTTCAATCATGAGCGGTCATGGGCGAGATAGTCACAGACGGAATGTCTTGTGGGCAGATGCTATGCCCAAGGACACTAGAGATAAGAGCGCTGAGATTGAGGGCGTCCACGCCGATCAAACTGTTTGGAATGGAGTCGTCCGATGATTCATGAATGCTTGTCGTGCGCGGGCGGTTGATGTTCACAAGCCCGCCATGCTCAGAACGCGCTCGACATTCGACGGGTCGGGCGTGATTTCGCCGCTGTCGATGCCTTGCATCACCTCGACGATTGCCGCGTTGATGGGCGTGTGCACGCCGGCTTCGCGGCCGCGTGCCACGATGTAGCCGTTCATAAATGCCGTCTCGGTGCGCCGACCCTTCGCCACATCCTGCGCCATCGACGATTTCCAATCCGCTGCGCCCGGCTTGGGCTGCAATATCGCATCCAACTCCTCGTAAACATCGCCCTGATCGGCGTTCGCCCAAGTTTGCGCGCTCACTCCGCTGATATTTTCGATGTCGTAGTTCAGAGCTAGTCCGACTTGCGTCGATTCCTTAGCAATCTGAATTTGAATGAGCCGCGTGCGCGGGTTCATGGCGTAAGACTGCGAGCCTTGCCCCGTCATCGCACCGACAGGATTGCCGATGGAGTTTGTCGTGAGTTTTGACCAGCGTTCGCCCCAGATGTTTGATGTTGTGCGCGAGCCGTCAATGCAGCTCAGCATCTCGGCGATTTCCTGCACGCGAGGCGTAATCCTACCGTGCAGCTCGCCCACGCGGAAAACATCGTGTCCACGCTCGCGTCCGGGCGTGCCGCCGCGCGTAACATGTGCAGGCTCCCACAGCGCGACCGTGATGCTAGACATTATGCAACCGATCTGCCGCTCAAAACCTACGATGGACGCCGTGAGTTGGTCGTTCATGCAGTTCTGGCTGTTGACGACCACGCCGTTGGAGGCGAGAAGACGCTTGATGAAATGGCTCGACCACTCTGTATCGTAGGACTTCATAGCCAGGAAGATGATGTCGAAGTTGTGCTCCAATTGCCAAGCGTCGGCAAGATGGACCGCGTTTACAGGGACGGTGAAATCGCCCTGACTGCCGGACGCGCGCAGCCCGTTGGCGTTCATCGCGTCCACATGCTCGCCCCACATATCGATGAGCGTGATGTCATGCCCCTCGCGCGTCAGGAACGCTCCGATGTAGCTGCCAGCCGCGCCCGCGCCGAAAATGGCAATCCTCTTTGACATCATAATCTCCTTAAATCTTGCCTACCGTGTTTTCTAATTCCTTTTCCCTTTTGACAGGGAAGGGGCGGGATTTGGTGATTTGCCCATTCCTAATCAATCTAAGAATCGCTCATCCGCCTCACCGTTATGTCGAACTCGTAGGTCGCGCCGCCAATTCGCGCCGCGCCGCTGTGAGTGCCTACTTGTTCGCCCACTGCTGCCGGCAGTGTTAGCGGCTCGCCGTCGCCGTCAAGTATATCAGAGATGGTATCGTCCATCACTACGGCGATGCGCGGAGCGGCAGCGTCCGTAACTTCACCACCACTGCGTATCGATGCAAGCAACCGTTCTTGCGCGCGATACGCCGCCTGCGCCTCTTCTACCGTAACCGCCTTGAAGGAAATGGTATGCCCCGGCATCGCCTGCGCGACCTTGCTCAAGTCCGCACTGATGACGGTCGCAATTTTCGTGTAGCCGCCGGTGGTGCCCCTGTCCGCGAGCAGGATTATCGGTTGACCATCGCCCGGCACCTGGATCGTACCCAATGGCGTGCCGTCAGAAATCACATCCGCGCCGTCCACATGCTCAATCGGCTCGCCCTCGAGGCGGTATCCCATACGGTCAGAGTTGATGGATGCGGTATATGGAGCGCTGAGCAGGGTATCGATGCCCTTCGCGGTGAATGACGCGTCCTGCGGTCCTAACACCACACGGGCGACATGCTCGCTGCCGTACTGTGGAATCGCATCCTGCGGCATAATGCCCGCCGGTCGTTCTTCTGCGTCTTCGCCGACAGAATCTGTGTAGCCAGCATTCAGAATATCGCCTGCGCGCAGCGGCTTGCCGTCTATGCCGCCGATGGCAGCCTTCATATATGTCGCCCTGCTGCCCATCACCTGCGGCACATCGATACCCCCCGACACCGCGATATAGGCGCGCACGCCGTCTGCCGGTCCGCCAAAGTTCAGCGTGTCGCCTTTTCTGGCGCGTACAACCGTCCACATTGGCATCGGCACCCCGTTCAAGCGCGGGGACAGGTCGGCGCCTGTGATGGCGATGCGTATATCCGCCAGAAGCTCAATGCGAGGTCCGAGTACGGTTGCTTCGATGCACGCGGCGTTGTCGTCGTTTCCGAGCAGTGCGTTGGCAGCGCGCAGGGCGAACATGTCCATCGCGCCGGCTGTGGGCATGCCAAATCGCTGGTAGCCGTAGCGTCCGCGATCCTGGATGGTGGACAGCATGCCCGGCTGGATGATTTTCAGCGCTGCGCCGCTCATGATTCTGCCGCTTCCGTTTCTACATCGACCACATACTCGCCCGCATCAACCCGCCGCAGAATGTCGTCGTACCGCTCGCGCGATTCGATTGGCACGAAGCGCACATAGTCGCCCGCGTTCAGCAACACAGGGCGTTCGCGTGCCGGGTCGAACAGTTTTACCGGCGTTCTGCCGATGAGCTGCCATCCGCCCGGACTTGCTACCGGATACACGCCCGTCTGCGTCTCGGCGATGCCCACCGCGCCGGGCGGAATCTCGGTACGGGGCGATTGCAGGCGCGGCGTGGCAAGGCGCTCGTCCAAGCCGCCAAGATACGCAAAGCCCGGGCTGAAGCCCATCATATAAACTAGGTAATCCGTGCCGGAGTGCATTCGGATGACTTCTTGTTCGTCGATGCCGTTGTGCTGCGCAACGAACGCGATGTCGGGCCCTAAGTCGCCGCCGTAGAGAGTGGGTAAATGCACCACATTTCGCGCGCCGGCGCCAGTCGATTGCGCGCTTTGCAGCAGCAGTTTGATGCCGTCTTGAACTTCGTCCGAAGTTGCCACGAGTGGGTCGTAGTACACGAGCACCGATCGGTATGTTGGCAAGAAATCGAAGACGCCGGGCACGCCGCCTTGTTCGAGCGCGTCCGTCAGACTGCGTACTCGGCGGTTAATCTCCGGGCTGATGGCGTCACCAAGCTCGGCGACGAGCGCCATATCGCCGGCGGGGAAGAAGCGAGGATTGTCGTAAAGCACGGCGCTAGTCCAGAATCCTGCCGAGCGGCAGGATTTCCACGCCGGCCGCTTCGAGTTCGCGCTTGAGCGCGGCTGCCATCTCCACGGCGCCGGGTGTGTCCCCGTGTAGGCAGAGGCTGTCCGCTTGCACATCGATTTCTTCCCCGCTTATCGCGGTCGCTTTGCCCTCCGTTACCATGCGCAGGCTGCGCTCCACTACCTCGTTCGTGTCATGGATGACGGCGCCGGGCTGCGAACGCGAAACCAGCGTGCCGTCCGGATTCAGCGCACGGTCGGCGAAGATTTCTCGCGCGACCTTCATGCCCATATCTTCCGCGATGTCTATCCAGCGTGAACCTGCGAGCGCAACCAGAATCATCTGTGGATCGACATCCATCACCGACTCGCATATCGCCTGCGCGAGCGATTCGTCGTTGACCGCCATGTTGTACATCGCGCCGTGCGGCTTGACATGCTGTAGCTTCTTGCCCGCCGTGAACGCCTGCAGCGCGCCGACCTGATATGTAACATCATTCTTCGCCTCAGTCGGCAACACTATCATATTGCGCCTGCCGAAGCCGTTCAGGTCCGGAAAGCTTGGGTGCGCGCCGATGGCGACGCCGTGCGCCTCCGCGAGTTCGACCGTGTGCCGCATCCACATTGGGTCGCCCGCGTGGAATCCGCACGCGATGTTCGCGGATGTGATGTGCTTGATGACCTCCTCATCGAAGCCCATTTTGTACATGCCGAAACTCTCGCCCATGTCGCAGTTGAAGTCGATTTTGGCAGTCATCGGTAAGCCCCCTGTCAGTTGAGTTGTGCGGCCGGCAACTTTTGACCTTGCCGTGCAAATTATACGGGAAGTTAGTTGCAATTATACGAGGTCAGCCCGAGTCTTAACAACGGATAATTAGCTAGGGCAATCACATCTTGCGATAATTGGAATAATTATTGCGCTCGCTTATCTTATACAATTGTGATTCCAAGTCTCATTGAAGGTTTGATATAAAGCCTTGACTGCATATTTCAGCGAATATCGTAGTATGGAAGAGGCGCAAGACG
>VXRI01000047.1 GCA_009838595.1 Chloroflexota bacterium
GCGGGAATCCAGAAATTGGCTGTTTTCGGCATCAAAATGCGCTTTCATCGACCGTCTTCTGGTTTCCTGCTTTCGCAGGAAAGACGAGAGTGAAGTTGCGCATGATTTGTGCAATCGTCTCACATAACAAATAATTTCCGTCGTGTTAGCATGACTTCGGACGAAGCGAGAAAGCAGCCTCGGATGAAACTATTCGGAGCAGCGTTTTCCTGCACGACTCAGACTAATCTGTGGAGTGAAAGCATTGACAAATATGAGCGGCGGAGAGGCGCTGGCAAAATCACTCGTGCGGGAAGGCGTAGAGGTGGTGTTCGGGATTCCCGGCATACAGATATATGGAATAGTCGCCGGGCTGCGAGACGAACCCGGCATCCGCATGATAACTACCCGGCACGAGCAAGCTACGACGTACATGGCAGACGGATACGCTCGCGCGTCGGGGAAGCCGGGGGTGGCGCTGGTCGTTCCGGGTGTAGGGCTGTACAATGCCGCATCGGGCTTAGCCAACGCCTACTCGCGCTCGTCGCCGGTGCTGCTTATTGCGGGCCAGATTCCGCGCGGGGCGATGGGCAAGAACATTGGCGCGGTTCATGAAGTCGCGGACCAGCCGGGTATCGTGCGGTCAGTAACCAAGTGGCAGCGATTGGCAATGAGGCCGAAGGAGATTCCTGATACGGTGTTCGAGGCGTTCAGGCAGATGCGTACAGGAAGACCCCGTCCCACACTCATTGAGATACCACCGGAAGTTGGCGTAGAGACAGAGGAGGTCGCGCTTCGAAATCCCGCCCGCATCTCACGGATCGTTCCGAGTCCCGAAGACCTTCGGGAAGCCGCCCGCATCATCGCGCGGTCTCGCTTGCCACTGATATACGCCGGCGGCGGGGTAGCGAGGTCGGATGCCGAGGAAGCTCTGGTGAAGCTGGCGGAGGCGACGAACATACCTGTGATTACCTCCAGCGGCGGCAAGGGAACCATGCCGGACGGACATCCGCTGTCTTACGGCTCTTGTTTCAGTCCTCGCGGAGAGATACAGGAGATGAACCAGCTATACGAGGTGATGCAGTCCGCCGATGTGGTGATTGGGATAGGCGCGCGCTTCTCTCTCGGCAATCCCGCCGGGGATGCGTCAACACTCGTGAACATAAACATCGACGACAGCGAACTTACGAGAGTCCAGTCAAACACCATCCCACTGCATGGAGACGCGAGAGCTACGATAGATGCTCTGATTCCGTACTTGATAGAGGCCGGAGTCGGAGAGCGCCCTTCGCCTGCTGAAGCGGTGGCGGCGGCTCGCAGCTTGATTGCATACTATGACATTGGTCTCAGGGAGCCGCAATATCCGGTCATCGAGGCGATGCGCCGGGGCATCCCTGAGGACGCTTTCGTAGTCTGGGACATCAACCAGTTAAGCTTCTACGCCCGCACGCATTGGCCAGTTAACCATTCCAAAACTTACATAGACGCGGGCTACTCGTTCAATGTGGGATATGCGTTCCCTACGGCGCTGGGCGTGAAGGTGGCAAAGCCCGACCGTCCCGTGCTGTGCATGGTTGGCGACGGCGGGTTCATGTTCAACGCATCGGAACTGTCCACTGCCGTCAAGTACGGCATCAATGTGGTAACAGTCCTGTTCAACAACGACTCTTACGGCAATGTAGCGCGCGACTTGGAAGAATCTTTTGCCGGAACTTACGAGACCGACCTACACAATCCGGATTTCGTCAAGTTCGCGGAATCGTTCGGCGCAGTCGCAATGAGGGCAAATGATCCGATGGAGCTGGAAACGCTGATTCCCCTCGCTCTGGAACGCGAAGATCCGGTGGTCATCGATGTGCCTCTAGGAGACATGCCCATTCCGCCCGCGCCGCAATTCGCGCCTCTCTATAATCTGCCATGGACGATGCCGCAGGAAGGGCTGATTGTGTCGTGAGGCGGCCGCTGGCACTGAGGCGCGCGGCAAGCGCAGCGCGTACTTGACAGACGGGGGACGCAGGAAGTTGCGCTAGGGAGTGTTGACATCCCAAGTTTCAAGGCAATCCGATGGAAGTTTAGTGCCAGAATTGGGCTATCCGGCGTAGAATTACCACACACAACTGCTCTGGATTCCCGTCTGCGCGAGAATGACGGGCTGAAAACCGCAAATGTCAACAGAATCTAGATTCGGAAAACTTTCCGCACAGACCGGGTAATCGAGTCAATCGACAATCAGGGAATTACGAGGAAACTAGGATAAATCAATGAAGTTTGTTCTGTACAACGACGATCATCCGGGCATTCTGACGGACGCGGGTGTAGTGGACATTGGTGCTCTATGCCAGGGGAGCGGGCACGCGGCGATTGTCCATCTGATCAGCAACTACGACGATCTGAAATCCGAGATTGAGACTCGCGCCGTCGAGGGCGCGCCGGTCGAGGGCGCTGCACTGCGCGCGCCGCTGCGACCGGACAAGATTCTGTGCATGGGTGGCAACTTCCGCGAATTCGGCGCGCGGGAACCCGCACCGATGTGGGGATTCAAGAAAAGCCTCCATACCGTGCTGGGACCAGGCGGCACCGTGGCGCTCCCTGAGGTAGATGCAAATATCTTTCACCATGAGGCGGAACTGGTGCTAGTCTTCGGCAAGGGATGCCGAGATATTCCGGCGTCGGAGGCGATGGAGTATGTATTCGGCTATACGGCGGGCGTGGACGTCTCTGCGCGAATGCCGGGAGGCGGGGGCGGCCGGGATCCCGGCATACTGCCTGTCGCGGAACACAAATCACACGCAACCTTCTGCCCTCTTGGTCCTTGCATAGTCACAAAGGACGAGATCGCGGATCCGGAGAAATTGCAAGTCACGCTGAGCGTCGATGGTGAATTGCGTGTCGATTACAACACGGACGACCTCGCACACTCCATCGCCCGGTCGATTGAGTATGTTACGGGGATCGAGGAGGTCAGCGCGGGCGACGTGCTGCTCATCGGCACGAACCACCAGGGACTTGGGGCGATGCAGGACGGCGACACCATCGAGATAGGGATTGAAGGCGTGGGCAGTTTTAGTTTCTCGGTCAGCGACCCGCTCAAGCGCCGCTGGAAGAGGGGGATCGACGAGGATACTGCCAGAGACATAAGAGAGGGGACAGGCGGGCCAGGCAGATTGGTACGACCTTTGCCGGCCTGACAAGGGCAGTTCATGGGGTATCGATAACCCCTATATCCCATGTCTGCACATAGGTAGGCTCCAACGCTCGCTTTCGCTAGGCAGAGGCTCTTCTTCAACCGCTGGCGAGATCGTCCCCTTATCGAACCGAGCGCAGGCACTTCGACATGCTCAGGACGAACGAGTTGGTGGGCAGCGCACTTGACACACGAACGGCGCAGGATACAATTCATCGGGGTAAATGGCGGTATAGTGGTTTGCCTGCATTTTGGCATGAACCCCCATCCTAACCTTCCCTTCCGGGAAGGGACAAAAGGTGGGGCGAATGGAGGACTACATGAACGGAGCAGAACTCAAAGACAGGGTGCAGAACGGCGGCATCGTCTATGGCACGATGATTAGCATGGGGCGCAATCCACGCTGGACTAGCGCCTTCGCCAATTTCGGCATCGACTATGTAATTATAGACACGGAGCACTCGCCGCGCGGCAGGATGGATGTGGCAGATTTCATCGCGGCGTTCACCTTCAGCGGCGTCGTGCCAATCGTGCGTATCCCGATACCGGACTCGCACTATGTTACGATGGCGCTGGACGCAGGCGCGCAAGGCATTCTCGCGCCCTACTGCGAGACGGTCGATGAGGTGAAAGAAGTCGTGGGCGCGGCAAAGTGGCGCCCGCTAAAGGGCGCGTTAGTGCGAAAGGCGGTGGATACGGGCGAGTTCCCCAGCCAAGCGTCCAAAGACTACCTCGCGGCGCGCAATCGCAACAATGTGTGCATCATCGGCATCGAAAGCGTGCCCGCCATCGAGAATCTGGAAAACATCCTAAAGGTACAGGACATCGATGCCATCTTCGTCGGGCCCAACGACTTGAGCATCACGCTTGGCATCCCTGACCAGTACGACCATCCCGACTACGAAGCCGCGCTGCGCGAGATTATCGCCAAGTGCCAAGCGGCGGGCGTGCCCACGCTGATACACCATCAAACAGTCGATCTGACGACAAAGTGGCTGCGTGAGGGCGCTCGATTCGTGCTGTATAGCAGCGACGCGCGCAGCATGCACAACGCCTACCGCGAAGAGTTCGGCTCTATCAAGGCTGTCGGCGCGGAATTGGGCGGCGGCGTTGCCGACGATGTGGGCGAATCCGAGGAAGTTATCTAGCACGGCAAGAATTAACATGGATGGACAGGATATTCAGGATAAGTATATTCTTGCCCATACTGTATTTCTCGTTAGACAACACGCCAAGTTAGGATATGGGCCGACCACAGCATTGCTCATCATATACAGACACCTGAAATAGACAATCTAATTCAATGAAACCTAGCGAATGGAGAGACACATGAGCTGGCAATTTATTCTGGTCAACGGACCTTATGGCGGCATTGCCGAGGGACCGGCGTGGGATGGCAGCGCCCTGCTGTTCACGCACATCCCGGCTAGCCGCATCATCCGCTACGATCCGCAGGACCGCGGGTCTAGCATATATCGGTCGGACACGAACAACGCGAACGGGCTGATGTTCGACACGCAAGGCAGGTTGTACGCGTGCGAAGGCGGCGCGCGGCGTGTCGTACGC
>VXRI01000221.1 GCA_009838595.1 Chloroflexota bacterium
GACTTTCTATTGCTCAATTCACCCTCTGATTCCAACTAGCACCAATGGTTAGTAAGGGGGTAGCAGGGATCCGGAGTTAAGAACTGCCGCAAGGAATAGGTGAAGCACCGTGGCAACCTACGATATATACAGAGCGGGCGAACGTTATTCGGCAAGCGCGATATTCACGAGCGCGATGCTGCGTCTCTATGGACTGGTCGCCGCCGGCATCATCATTACTGGCATCGGCGCCGTTTTCGGCGACGCCATGGGTATCGAGCGGCTGATACATGGCAACGGATGGATAGGTTTTCTCCTTGCCTTCGGATTTACGATAGGCATGCTGCTGGCGGCAAACTATGTGGCGCAGCGCGGTCATATCGGTGTGGGAACCGCGCTCTATTTCGCTTTCACCTTCACGATGGGATTATTTATTGCGCCAAGACTGGCGTTAGCGCCGACAGCACACATACTCACAGCAGTAGTGTCGGCGGGCGCTATGTTCGTCGCGATGAGCATCGTGGGCTATACTACGAAGCGAGACCTGTCAGGGCTTGGTTCGATGCTCACCGTTTGCCTGCTCGCGTTGGTGTCGGTAATGTTTCTAAATCTTTTCATCTTGGGTTCCGGTCCGCTGTTCATACTCTTGAATCTGCTTCTGCTGCCCGTGTTTTTGGGACTGACCGCTTGGGAGACGAAAGACATCAAACAGATGGCGCAGGAAGCCGCAACTAATGGCGACAGTCATTCCGCTGCGAAGATAGCAGTTGTGGGCAGCATCGGACTGTACTTGAATGTGCTCAACTTGTTCCTGATAGCGCTGAACCTGTTGTCTTTCAACCCTTCCAGCATTGGCGATGCCTTCGGCTTCTTCAGTGGCGATTAGGATTAGGCAAGGCGAGCTTACCCCTACCTGTCCACTTCGCCAAGGATAATGTCTATTGAACCAAGTATGACTACGGCGTCGGCGACATAGGCGTCGCGCAGCATGTGTTGGAACGCTTGCAGGTTGGCGAAAGACGGCGCGCGCACCTTGACACGATAAGGCTTGTCCGTGCCGTCGCTGACAAGGAAGACGGCGAAGTCGCCGCGCGGTGATTCCGTGCGGACATACACCTCACCCTTCGGCGGGCGCGGACGGGCTATGCGCCGGTCGCTTGCCATTATCGGCCCAGATTCCATCTGCGCCATAGCTTGCTCGATGATTCGCATGGATTGGCGCATCTCTTCCACGCGCACATAATACCTGTCCCAGCAGTCGCCGTATGTGCCGACAGGAATGCCGAAGTCGAAGCGGTCGTAGATGGAGTATGGCTCGGATATGCGAACATCTTCCGGCACGCCGCTCGCTCGCAGCGCTGGGCCCGTGATGCCGAAGTCCAGAGCGTCTTCCGCGCTGACCGCGCCAATGCCCTTCGTGCGCGCGAGGAACATTTCGTTCTGCGACAGTAACTCGTCGCACTCGGCTATGCCCTGGTTCAGCTGCGCCATAAGGCGGCGCATGCGCGCGGGGAAGTCTGCGGGCAAATCTTCCTTCACGCCGCCGATTCGGAAGTAATTATGCATCAGGCGTGCGCCGGTTACGCTTTCGAACAGTTCTTGGATGCGCTCGCGCTCGCGGAAACCGTACAGCATAGGCGTCATCGCGCCCATGTCCAGCCCATAGACGCCGTAGAAAAGCAAATGGCTTGCTATGCGGTTCAGCTCGGCGAGTATGACTCGAATGTACTCGGCGCGTTCCGGAACTTCGATTCCCATCAGTTTCTCTGCCGCAAGCACAAAAGCGAGTTCGCAATTCAAGTTGCCTACATAGTCCAGACGGTCGAACAGCGTGATGACCTGGCTGTACAGTTCGCCCTCGCACAGCTTCTCCGAGCCGCGATGCAAATAGCCTATATGCGGCTCCGCCCGGACGATGCGCTCCCCGTCCACCCAGATGACCACGCGAAACACGCCATGCGTGCTGGGGTGCTGCGGCCCCATATTAACCATCAGGTCAAGGGCATCGGCATGTTCAGTTGGCTGCGTGTGGATCTTCATAGTGGCTATTCAGCGGTTTTCCTGTTCTTTGAGACAAGCCGCTATTTCATCGCGTATCTGCGCTATTGTCGGCTGCGGGCAGTCCGATGACGCACTCACTCGCGCCGATGTGCTTGTGATGCGGGAAGTGTTCTAATCCTTGGTGATGACGCGCGTTGTCGTATCTGAATATGGTGACATCTGCGCTGTCCATAAAATGAAATGAGTAAGCCCGTCGTATCGGCGTGCCTTCTAGCCAAGACACCATCATATCGACTTCCAATCGATACGATAGCGAAGACCTTATCCTAGCCTCCAAAGCAGCTTCGTCTTCATCCAGTTCTTCAATTTCCATTTCGACCGCTTCGGCGCCGGCAACTACAAGAACATCAAGCGTCCGCTCCATGTACATCGACAACTGAGGATCCATCGACTAATCCGCAATTCGCAGTTCGGCGCATCCACGCTTATGCATGATGTGACAATAACCTACCCACTTGAAATAGTCCCGAACGGCGCAGTCCAACTCGCCCGCGTTCCATTTCGCCGCGAACTCGCGCGAACTCATGCCGTACTTTGCCTCAAACTCTGCGATCTTATTCTCCACATCTTTTTTGGACAGTCGCCTGACCGGCACTTCATGCCCCTTCGGAGTGGTTATCGTGTAGGTTCTGTGCTTCTGGTCAACCATCACTCACACTCGCTCTCAGTTCTACCCCTTTCATCTTGCCCATCCATATCAATTCTCTTCACCATTCTACCACTCATCATAATCATGAAACGGGAAGCTTTTGCGACCAGGGAAGCCCTCGAACCCGTCGTACAGCAGCAGCGGCGACATATCGGGGTGCCCCTCGAATACCACGCCGAATAGGTCGTGCGCCTCGCGCTCGAACCAGTTTGCGCCGCGCCAAATGGACACTATGCTTGGCACGACGGGCTCGTCCGGCGGCAAGTTTATCTTCACTGCGAACTTGTGCCGCTTGTCCAGCGAGAACAGATGGTAGTTCACCTCCAAACGCTCCACATAGTCCACGACGGACAGGCAGCGAAGGTAGCCGCAGTCTATATCGGGATGCTGCCGCGCGATGCGGCATACGGCTCGCACATCGACCGGGCGCACCGTGAGCGTAACTTCGTCCACAACGGCGCCGACTTGCGCATCAAAGTCTGCGAACACATCCCGTAGCACGGCGGACAGCGACTCTCCACGCGCATCTAAGGCTATGGGCGCGGTCGGGATCACTGGTTTGCGGCGCGGGCGGCGCGGGCGCGCAGGGCGGTTTGAAGGCGTTGTCATCTCGGCTCACCGTAGGCGATTAACAGGATGGACAGGATGGAGATGATGGTGGAGACGCCTATTCGCGCTGCTTGGCGTCTTGCTGGATTTTCTCCTGAAGTTGCATCAAGCCGAACATCAGCGCCTCCGGTCGTGGCGGGCAACCAGGAACATACACATCGACAGGTATCAGGTGGTCAACGCCCATCACGACCGAGTACGAGCGGTAGTATGGTCCGCCGTTCGTGGCGCAACTGCCCATCGCTATGACCCACTTAGGATCGGGCATCTGCTCGTACAGCAGCTTTATCGGGTCTGCCATCTTCTTGACGACTGTGCCGGCGACAATCATCACATCCGCCTGACGCGGCGATGGCCAGGTAACGATGCCGAAGCGGTCTATGTCGTGGTGCGACATGTGTGCGCTTATCATTTCGATGGCGCAGCAGGCTAGACCGAACGACAGCGTCCACAGAGAGGATTTGCGTGCGAGCGCAAAGAGTTCGTCCGACTTGGCGACGAGCGCGTTGGGCAGTGCGCGGTGCAGTACGCTGTCGGCAGGCGAATTGCCCCTGCCAGGTTCGTATCCCACGCCCAGCGGCTTCATATCCGCCATAGGCAATGGAGTCATACCGCCGCGCTGCGCTATTGTGTCCTGTTGTGAAATATCGTTCTGCGGATTCGTTTCCGGCGTTATCGCCAATGCAGCACCCCCTTGCGCCAGCCATAGACCACGCCGAAGAACAGGATGGCGATGAAGATGAGCATCGCGTAGAAGACGGCGGGGATGGTGTCTAGGAAGACGACCGCCCAGGGGAAGAGGAACACTGCTTCCACGTCGAATATCAGGAACAGGATGGCGAACACATAGTAGCGAATCTGAATCTGCGACCAGCGAAAGGGCGCAGGCTCGATGCCGCACTCGTATGGAATGTCCTTAATGGCTGACGGACGCTTGGGCGCGATAATGTAGGATACGAGGAACATTCCGACGACAGCAACCGCGCCAACGCCCGCCACGATGAGCGCCGCAGTCCAATTTACCGCGTATTCTTCAGCCAAAAGCGCCCCTCCGAATACCAAGCCCAACAACAATCCAATGGTAGCACCGCCTTCAGATAAGTGTCAATTTGACGGCAATCTGACGTCTCTGCGGACGAGTTTCGGGATACTCCTTGATTTCCATGAGGCTAAATCGTACTCTCGGCGTCCATCACGAACTCATAGATACGGTGTGGTTTGTTCACTCACACTTTATTATCATAGTCCCCGCTATTTCGCTAGCGCACCTTTTTCGGCGCAGGCACATGGGGGATTTCTTTATTCTCTGCTAATGTCCACTTTATCCTATCCTACCCACTCTGTTTCTGTATATCGATGTGCGCTCCCGCAGGGCAATCGCATCTAAATTGATTGGGCGAGAACTTCGGAGAAATCAGCCGT
>VXRI01000012.1 GCA_009838595.1 Chloroflexota bacterium
CGGGGCTGACGGTGCCGCGAGGGCTGTAGCTGATGTCGAGCATCTGGTTGTACACAGCATCGGCGACTTCCTTGCGACCATGCCCTATGTTCTTCAGCCACATGCCTGCCATCGTGTCGAACCACTGCTCGCCCTCGACGTCTTCAACCCACACGCCCTTGCCGCTCTGCACGAGCTTGATGCCGTCGTCGTCCATATTGCCAGCAGGATTGTTGTGCGGCCAAAAGTGGTCGGCCGCTTGCTGCTTCAGTTCTTCGATTCTTTCACCGCTGAGTGTAGTAGCCATGCTTTTCGGCCCTCCCATTCTTGTCTGTCTAATTCGCCATACTAAGTTGTCTGCCCGTTTTCCAGCCCGATGGTAACATCAATTATCATTGTGGGCTATACTTCAGTCTCTGCACACCTCAAGGGGGAGGTTAGTAAGACGGCAGGAATCGTGAAGACACACAACCCGCGCCAAACGCGATTCCATATGCCTCCCGTGCTACGGTCGCCCACCCAAATCGTCCAGCGTGTCCTCAATTGTCTTGTGGATGCCCGTGAAAATAGGCGTGTCGCGCAGCGTGTATAGGCTGCTCCTGGTTGTTCGCAAGTCCATAACCAAGTCGAGGAAGTCGCCTGGATTGTCTGTCTCAAAGCCAACAACGAATTCCTGGTCATCGAGACCGAATGAGTAGGTGGTGTTTATTTTGACGGACGGGTACTTGTGACCGACGGTGATGTGGCCGTTCATAATATTCTGGCGCTCTTCCTGCGGGAGCAGATACCATTCCCGGGTCTTGAGGAATGGATAAACGATGAAGTATTTGGCGTCCACCGGGCGAATCCGGGTACCCGTTCCTTCCTGCCCCTCATGCTCGTGCTTTCCTTTGCCGACATACTCGGATAGGCGCGTCATTGCGAGATAGGAATGAGGCTGCGTGAGGTATGCGCCGAGATCGGTGGACCACAGGCGAACCGCGGAGTCTTGGATTTCTTCCAGTGTGTCGGCTGCCTGCTGGAGGAAGAAGTCGGAGTCGCCGCGCATTCCCACGAGGCTGAATGAGCGCGTGAACATCTCCTCGGAGATTTTCGTAACGGCTTGCGCGAAGTTTCGCTTGCTCTCGAATCGAAGTTCTTCGGGCAACCGACGCCACGCCGGATCAACCTTGAAGAAGCTATACTTCACGAACTGCCTGCGGCCTGATTCTGCCATTCACCTGTCTCCTCTTACGCGCGTATTCTCGCCTGAAATCATATCACAGATGGCGGTTGGCAGTTGTATGGCAAGAGTACGGCTCAAATCCTTATATCTTGCCCCGTCCTAGCCTCTAATCAGAAGGTGAAGACCGAAGGGGAAAGAGATGTTCTTGAAAAGCGCCTTCCGGCAGAAAACCCACTTGTGCAAGTGGTTGCAGATATGTATAGTATGCGATAAGCATGATGCGCTATGTGCGATAACATATATCGGAGGTTGTGATGAATACTTGCAAGTGTAGCAAGGCTGAGTCCGACAGGGAAAGGATCGAAACCCTGAGTGCTCAGCCTGAAGGTAAGGGTCTCGTAACTATCGAGGAAGAGCCGATTATCGGTGAGACCCCGCAGGCCATATTGAAAAGCTGGCTAACCCCAAACCCCCTCTTCTACATCCGCAATCATTACACTATTCCTGAGGGTGTTTCCGACTGGGAACTAACCCTTGACGGAAATGTGGAAGACGCGCTATCTATCGCGTTGCAAGACTTCCACAGCTTCCCTATCCAGACTCTGCCCATCACGCTAGAGTGCGCTGGCAACAACCGCAGCGACCTCGAACCCACAGTGCCGGGCAATCCCTTCCAGAACGGCGCAGTGAGCACCGCGATATGGGCGGGCGTTCCACTTCGACATCTGCTCGAACGCGCCGGCGTCAAGGAAGGCTCCGTCGAAGTGCTGTTCGAAGGCTTTGATTCCGGCGAACCCGCGCCGGGCGAAAGCCATCAGCCATACTTACGCAGCCTGCCAATCGATGTGGCCATGCATCCGGATACTCTGCTCGCCTACGAGATGAACGGAGAGCCGCTGTCGAGAGAACACGGCTATCCTGTTCGTCTCGTCGTACCGGGCTGGTACGGTATGGCATCGGTCAAGTGGCTGAAGCGCATCACCGTGCTGCAAGAGAACTTTGTCGGTTTCTTCCAGACCGACCGCTACATCATCGAAAGCGACGACGGCGAGACTGTGCCAGTCGCGCAGATGCATGTTAAGTCGCTCATCAGCTGGCCCGCAGAACACATGCATCTGCCCGCCAAGCCGCACATGATTAACGGCATGGCGTGGTCAGGCTTCGCGCACATCGCCAAAGTCGAGGTGAGCGACGACGGCGGCAAGACATGGCAGTCCGCCGATCTCGTAGGACCGCGCTACCGCTACTCGTGGCAGCAGTGGAACTTCGCGTGGACGCCAAAGTCCAGCGGCAAATACACGTTGGTCGCCAGAGCGACTGACGAAGACGGCAACGAGCAGCCTCTCGAAACACGCTGGAACAGTCTTGGCTACATCATCAACGGCGTGCGCCCCGTGTGCGTCGAGGTGGAATGATTTCCCGCACGGGTTGCACTATTGCATCACCGCTGCAACGCCGGCAATCGCGCGTTGATGAGCAGGGCGTAGATATTGGGAGCTGCGCCCTGCTCAATCCTCGTTCTGCTCCATAAATCTGGGCTATGGCTTAATTCGGCTAATCCGATTAGAGAATATTAATGGCAGTTGAACCCCAACGGGGTCGTGCCGTTGGCAGTCGCTTTCTGGCGGCGCTGGCGTATGGCGACTTTCAGACGCTATGGACGGCGAACTTCTTCGCCGGCGCTGCAGCATGGGCGCTCATCGTTGCGCGCGGCTGGATTGTGTACGAGTTCTCAGACTCGTCGCTGTGGGTTGGCGTCGTAACATTCGCCGCAATGGCGCCGCGTGTCGTTGTGTCGCCCTTCACCGGGTATCTGTCCGACCGATTCGACAGACGCACCGTGCTGCGCGCGATGTTCGCCCTGAACGCGCTGCACAATCTGGTGCTCGGCTGGCTGATGCTGAGCGGCAGCGCGGAGATATGGCACATCGTTGTACTGTCGTTCGTTAACGGCTCGGCGCGTGCCGCGCAGATGCCCGCAGGCCAGGCTCTTATCCCGAACCTCGTACCGCGCGAATTGCTGCTGAACGCGATCGCTCTCAATCAGGCGACGATGCACGGCTCGCGTCTGCTGGGACCGCTCGCGATTATCCCATTGCTTGCTACCACCGGCACGACCGGCGCGATATTCCTCTGCGCTGGCTTCTACCTCATCAGCCTTGTGCAGACGATGCGGCTTCGCACCGCATCCACTGGGCGCATCGACCAAAGGCAGAGCTTCATCCGCAACTTCTCGGAAGGCGCAGTCTATGTGTACAAAACGCCGATACTGTTCTCCATCGTCGTGATGGCGATATTCCACTGCGGGCTTGTAATGTCGTTCGAGTCGATGCTGCCCGTGCTGTCCACCAAGTTATTGGAGTCCGGCGGCGGCGGTACTTTCTTTGTCGGCTTGACCGCGCTGCTGAACGAATCGGGCGCCGGGTTCAGCGTTCTAATGATGGCGGTCGGCGCAGGCGCGCTTACATCCGCGATCATTCTTGCCGGAATCAAGAGCGACCTGACAAAAGGGCGGCTATTCTTCATATTCGGCGTGTTCTCCGGGCTGTCTTCTTTCGCGCTAGGACTTTCGCCTAATCTGGCGACCGCGCTGCCCAGCGCCATTATTATGGGCGTCAGCACGGCGGCATTCATGACGCTAACGCACACGATGATACAGACCATCGTGCCGGACGGCGTGCGCGGACGCGTTGGCGCAATCTACTCGGTGCATATCGGCGGCATGATGGCGTCGATGAACGCGCTGAACGCCTGGCTGTCGGACATCCTGGTCGGCGTACCTGTGTTGATGAATATGTTCGGCGGCGCGCTGTCAAGTTACCTGGGCGCGCCACTCGTGCTCATAGTTACCGGACTCGCCTTCGCTATCATCGTCCAACTAAGCAGCCTTTTCATCACGATGCGCACGATATACGGCGGCGGAGTAGCGCGTCTCGCTCAATCTCCCGCCTAGTTCTCGCCTTGTGCCCGACAATTTCCAGCGGCGTCTGGTAAAATGGCACTACGGCACTTTGTTCAGTAGCAAATTGCGCTACTTAACAGCCGTAGTATTGTCGTACCCAAATCAGACGATTTCACAGTAATATGTTCGTGCGTATGGCTTTCCCAACTCCGCATTTTCGGGCATTATGAAGCACAATCACCTCTACATTAACCTTCGCCCGTTATCGGGGAAGGGACAATGACATAGATCGCCAAACCCGAGACTGCCGAGTGCGACATTGCTGAAACAGTCATTCATTCATCTGCCGAGAGTAGGCAAGGTCACGGAATCCGAAATCTGGGATGCGGGCATCGACAGCTGGACAGACTTTCTGCACGCCAAGCGGCTACCGTCGCGCATACATAACAAGCGGCGCCACCTTAGGTCGCTGATCCAACGCTCGGAAGAACACTATGACTTGCGCGATGCCGCCTACTTCGACAAGGCTCTGCGTCCGGGCGAGCAGTGGCGGCTGTACGCGGACTTCCGTGAGCGCGCCGCATTCGTGGACTTAGAGACGACGGGGTTATCACCGGAGCGCGGCATTATCACGCTGATAGGAGTGC